>CAZLAG010000062.1:0-1844 GCA_964557475.1 uncultured Gammaproteobacteria bacterium | reverse complement strand
TTCATGCCAATCAGTTTATCTGCAAAAAAATCTTTAAGAAAGTCCTTGAAAAATAGAAAGGATAATGTTTCTTTTAAAAATAAGCTAAAAACTACCGTTAAAAAGTTTTTGGCCAAACCAACAGTTGAAAGTTTAAAAGAGGTTTATTCTATATTAGACAAGGCAGTGAAAAAAAATATTTTTCACAAAAATAAAACTGACAGACTTAAATCCCAATATTCTAAAAAAGTTGGACAAGAAGTTGTCAAAAAAGTTGTATCTAAAAAATCTATTGCTAAAAAAGCAGCTGGTAAAAAGGCAGCTAAGAAATCAAGCAAAAAAATAACTAAAAAAATGTAATAGCCACAAAGTTTGGATTGTTTCCAAATAATGTGGCAAATAAAAGAGTATCGGAAGATACTCTTTTTCGTTTATTAAGCTTATAATTTTGATATACAAATGAAAAAATTTTTTATAACAACCCCAATTTATTACATAAATGATGTGCCCCATATCGGTCATACCTGTACGACTGTGGCAGCTGATATTATTGCTCGTCTACATAAGCAGCTTGGAGAAGATGTATTTTCTTTGACTGGTACAGATGAACATGGTCAAAAAGTGGCTGAATCGGCAGAAAAGGAAAATTTAACACCAAAAGATTATTGTGACAAAATATCCCCTAGATTTGAAAACGCTTGGAAAGATTTAAATATTGGTTTTGATTTTTTTATTAGAACTACCGATCCAAGACACGAAAAAGTGGTAGCTGAATTACTCCAAAAAATTTATGATAATGGTGACGCTTATAAAGATAAGTATGAAGGTTTATATTGTATTGGCTGTGAGAAATTTTTGACCGAAACAGAATTAGTTGATGGTCACTGCCCTCTTCACCCACCAGAAAAAACAGTTAGAAAATCTGAAGAAAATTGGTTTTTTAGATTGAGTAAATATGTACCAAAACTAATTGAATTAATTGAAAACGATAAAACCAATTATATTTATCCAGAAGGTAAAAGGTCAGAAATTTTGGCAAAACTTAAAGCTGGAGTAAGAGATATTTCTTTATCTCGAGAAAATGTAGAGTGGGGAATTAGTGTGCCTTGGGATACTAAACAAACTGTCTATGTTTGGTTTGATGCTTTGATTAATTATTATTCAGCAACTCAATTTTTGAATGACAAAAAAGATTTCTGGCCAGCTAATGTTCATTTGATCGGTAAAGAAATTTTGTGGTTTCATACAGTGATTTGGCAAGCAATGTTACTATCAGCTGGATTTACAGTTGATCAACTACCAAAGAAAGTTTATATTCATAGTTTTTATATGATTGATGGACAAAAGATGTCTAAATCATTGGGTAACGTGATTTCTCCACAACAATTAGTTGATTTATTTGGAGTCGACGGAACTCGCTATTTAATTGCCAGATCTTTTCCAAGTGAAAATGATAGTGATGTGGGAATTGAGCGGTTTAAAGAAAAATATAATGCTGATTTAGCCAACAATTTTGGTAATTTAGTATCAAGAATTACTAAATTAGCTGAAGGATTAAAAACTAATGAAGTGGAAAATAAATTAAATCAAAAGTTTATAGAACTTATCGATAATTGTCGATATGACGAAGCTATTGGTTTAGTTTTTGATGAATTTATTAATACTTCAAATGCAAAATTAAACGAAGTGACTCCATGGAAATTGGAAAAAACAGATCCAAAAAGAATTGAAGTTTTGAATTATTGTGTTGATAATTTGAAACAAGCGGCAAATTATTTAAAGCCAGTGATGCCAACTGTGACTGAAAAAATCGAAAAATGTTTTGAAGGGGAAGTTAAACCTTTAGAAGCTCCTTTGTTTCCCAG
>CAZLAG010000061.1:0-1879 GCA_964557475.1 uncultured Gammaproteobacteria bacterium | reverse complement strand
GTAGATACTAAATTAGCGTTTAGCTAGTAGCTTTTAGCTTTTTAGAATTGTTGTACTTACGGCCGGTGAGGGCTTTGGAAAGAGCTTCACGATAAGCAATTTTTGGTAAAGAATCTTTGTTATCTTCTAAATATTTCAAAACCTCATCTTTATGAAAAGTAGTCAAAGAACGAAGTAACCAGGAAACGGCTTTGGTAATTAAAATATCTGTCTCCCCTTTTAGTTTTTCAATATTGGCAAAAGCTAATTTTGATAATCTTGAATCATCTGATTGGCGAACTGATTTGGTTAATAAAACTAAACTGGCTCGGCGTTTATTGATATTTGAATCTTGATTAAATTTTTTGAGAATTTTTTCCCATTCAGACCATTTAGATAAAACATTTTCGGCAGTAAAAATTGATTGACAAAGAACATCATCTTCTGCCCATCCACAGGTATAATTTAACCACAAATCCAAATTTTTTGGATCAAAATTTTTAAGAGTTTGAGATGAAAGAGATAAAATAGTTGGACCAATAACAATTTCAGTGTAACTAGTGCCATGTTGATAAAGAGAGTTAAGAAGTTGAATAATTTCATCAGAATTTAAATTGTTTTCTTTAAATATTTTTTTGGCGATAATGAAAATTTGTTTACTAGAAAAACCATGATATGGTTTATTTGTACCCACATATCTTTGACCAAAATTTATATTTTCTGGAGTAGAAGCTGATTTAATTTGAGAAATTTCTTTTAAAATTTTTTGATGAATTGGATGAAGATTAGTCATTTTGAAGTTCGGCAATAATAATTAAACGTTTAAGAGTAGTGCCAGGAGGCCAACAAGTCATTAAAGTTAGTTGGTTAGTATTTAGCTTATTAGTTAAATAACTAACTTCATCTGATTTAATAAATTTGATTTCTTTAACTGAATAAGTATATTTTTTATTTTGATAATAAATAAAAATTTTGTCATCTTTGTTTAGTTTATTAAGTAAATAAAAAACGGCGTTGTATTGATTGGCTTGATACCAATTACCAGCGGAATGAGCAAAAATGAAAGTGTTACCTTTAACATTTGGAGTAGCACTACCTAAAGCATGAGCCACACCTTTAGTAAGAGCCTGTTGATAAACCGAAGAATTGTAAGGATCAACATTTTTAACAACTTTTGTGTTGGCGTTAATTTTAGGAATGACAATGGAAAAATCAGTATTTACTGGAGTTAAATCTGATACTTTGTTTTTATTTGTCTGATATTCAAGTTCTGACCTAATTATCGGTGCAAAAGTCCTGGCAGGAATTAAAATTGATAATAAAATCAAACTAATACCAACTACAACAAACCAAGAAAATGATTTTTTATTTTGTCTTTTTGATAACTTTTTTACCTTTTCTGATTTTCTTGAAGGCATAAATAATTATACCCAATATCAAAATAACAATCAGTGCAGTAGTTATTGGATGACGAGCGAAGAAATTTTTATCTATAGTTTTTGTACCTAAGACTTGACCATTTTCTTCGGTCGAAGATGGATTTAAATTTTCTTGATCAGTGTCACCCTCTTTTGGAATGATGGTACCGCTGACAGGAATAGCACCAGAATTAGTGGTAGTTGAAGTGACAGTAGTGTTACCATCAGTGACAGTAGAATATACTTTATCTCCAATTACTCCTGATCCGTTACCAGCACTATCAAAGGCACGAATAACAAAATTATAGTTTTTGGAACAGTCAGGAACACTATTGGTAAAATCACGTTCTTGATTGGAACCAACTGAGATATCACCAATTTTTGAACCATTATCGGCAATAAATGAATTTATATCTGAACGATAAATTTCAACTTTAACTGTCTTGTCGCCATCATTAGCGGTTTTAAAGTGGATTTTATAA
>CAZLAG010000060.1:0-2028 GCA_964557475.1 uncultured Gammaproteobacteria bacterium | reverse complement strand
GAGAAGATCGACAAATGTTTAGCGCAATTTGTGATAAATGTGGTGCTGAATGTGAGCTACCATTTAGACCAACTGGTGAAAAACCTGTTTATTGTAGTAATTGTTTTGAAAAGACTGGTGGACGTGATGGTGGTGAAAGAAATTTTGGTGGAAATAATCGAAGATTTGAATCTAGAGATACAAAAGATTACAGCCAAGATAACACTAGAGCTGAAATTGAAGCTATTAATCAAAAACTTGATAAAATTTTATCTATTTTGAATTCTTCAAAAGAATTTAAAAAAGTAACTTTGCCAACTTTTGAAAAAAAGGTTGAGAAAAAAATTAAAAAAGATAAAAAAGTTGAATCTATTGTAGAAGAAACTCAGGAATAAAAAAAATTAATTGATTTTTAAACTCCCCTTTTTAGGGGAGTTTTTAGTTTTATATTTGAAACTGACCGTCTTTATAAAGAATTATTTTTTTGCCAGATTTTAAAGTGGCAGTAACAACTCTGTTTTCAGTAGAAATAATATCAGTGTGAACAGCCGAATCATTGTAACCTAAATTGGCAAAATCTTTTTCTGACAATTTATTTAATTTCCCAGAATAAGTGTCTTTATATGAAGCTCCTAAGGCAATATGAGTATTGCCATATGGACCACCAAAATTTTCATCGTAAAGAGTTTCGGCCATAAATTTATTAATTTTAGAGAATCTCTTATCAGTCAGAGAAAATTCACCTATTTTGTCACTATTCTCAACTTTAATTAATTCTTTTAAAACCTTTTCTCCTGAAGCAGCACTTGATTCAATTACAATGCCATCTTTAAAAGTTAATTTAATATCTTTGACAATATTGCCATGACGATAAAGAGGCTGATCACAATAGATATAACCATTAGTACCACGCCAATCTGGGGAAGTAAAAATTTCAAAACTAGGAATATTACGACCACCACCGCCAAGCCATTGACGATTTTCACCAATAATAATATTTAAATCGGTATTTTTTGACTTGATATTAACAGAAACTATTTCGAGTTGGTTAAGTTTTTTTCTAATTTGGTTGGATTTTTTTTGGATTCGCTGCCATTTTTTTACTGGATCTGCGTAGTTTAAAAAACAGGCTTTAATAACTTGATTCCATGCTTCACGTAAAGTCATGTTAGCTTCTTTGGCCATGGCTGGGGTGGGAAAAAGCCCAATAGTCCAAGTCATCTTGCCAGCATTTTCTTTTTTATCGCGCCACTCTTTATATGGTTTAAAAACCATATTTCGATCCATGATTTTTTTGGGATCAATTCCTTCTAATTCATGATAGTTAGTTTCGGCTAAAACCATAAGAAAATGATCGGCTTGTTTAACCCGACCTCTAAGAAAAGTAGCTGGGAAAAACTTTAATTGATCGTCATCAGCCAACTCAAAAAATTCACGAGACATTTCGTCGGGTAAATATTGAATAATGGCATGAGCACCACTTTTCAAAACAGAGCGTTGAAGAGAAATTAAAAGTGGTTTAGCACTTTCAGGAACTTGGAGAAAAACAACTTCACCTTTTTTAACCCCCCTACCACTATTTAAAGCAAAATTAACCAATACATCGGCATATTTATCTAATATTTTAGTTGAAGGACAATACATAAAAATATTTTATATTTGAAATTAAGGTTTGGTAATAATAGCAAGAACTTCTTCACATTTTTGTTCCATAAGTTCTTTTGTATCTGCTTCCAGATTAAGACGAAGAAGTGGTTCGGTATTAGAAGTTCGAAGATTAAAACGCCAATTCCCCATTTCAAAAGTCAAACCATCTATTTTTACAATTGGAGATACTGCTTTTGGGCCATAAATATTTTCTATATCAGACAAAACTTTTTGGACATCATTAACTTTATTGTTAATTTCTCCTGATAAAAAATATTTATTTGAATATTCATCTAAAATTTGATCTAGCGTTTTGGAACTGGTTGATAAATATTCGAGAATATAAACAAAAGAAACTAAACCACTGTCACAAAGAAAAAAGTTTTTAAAATAATAATGACC
>CAZLAG010000059.1:0-2069 GCA_964557475.1 uncultured Gammaproteobacteria bacterium | reverse complement strand
ACAGAACAACAGCAATCTTGACCAATGAGATTGGTCAGAGCACGAAGGGCATATCTTGATTTAGTAGATAATTTCATTTTGTGTATATCGGACTAATCTTGTCCGAATTAATTATATTAAAAAATAAAATTAACGTCAATAAGTAAAATTATTTTTGACAATTGGGGCAGAAGAAGGTGCCGCGGCCGCCGATTTTAATTCGTTTAATGGGTGTTTGACAAACCAAACAAGGTTCTCCACTTCGCTGATAAACTCGAAAATGATATTGATGCTCACCTTTTGTGCCATCGGGATGAATATATTTATTATCTTTGGCAGTAGAACCACCATGAAAAAGAGATTCTTTCATTAAATCAATTAAATTTTGTCGAATAATTTTGGCGGTTTTCTGGGTAATTTTGTTGGATGGGATTGTTGGATTAATCTTTGAAAGAAATAGAGCATCATTATCATAAATATTGCCAATACCGGCAAATTTTGATTGATCTAGTAAAACTAACTTTACGCTTCGAGAAGAAGATTGAAGTTTTTGGTAAAAATATTTGTCAGTAAAATCTGGACTTAAGACATCAATACCAATATTTTGTTGGAATTCTACAAGTTCATCATTATTTAAGACTTTAACCCAACCAAATTTACGTTGATCATTAAAAAAAACTTTAGTTTTATCAGAAAAAGTGAAAATTACCCTAGTTGATTTACTGGGCCATCCTTCGCTAAAGCTATGGAGTGGTGTTGGATGACCAAGAGAAACATCCCCATAAATAACTTGACCAGTCATTTTGAGATGGAAAAGTAAAATTAAACCATTTTTTAAGTGAAGAGAAAGTTGTTTACCAAGACGAGAAGTGGAAATTATTTTTTGCCCTTCGACAGCTTTTGGATCGCCAATAAATGATTTTGGACTAAGAATTTCAATTTTAGAAATAGTTTTACCTAAAATATGTTGGTCTAAAAAAAGACGAACTGTTTCAACTTCGGGAAGTTCAGGCATGGCCTATTATAACTTAAGTTAGAGGGGTAAAATTGTCACTATTAAGATCGTTGAAATCGAGAACAGAAATATTTTTATTTTTAGCCAAATGTTCAACAGCTACGGTAGTATTGGTAAGACTATCTTTAATATCAGAAAATGAATTCAAAAAGCTTTGAGTAGATGTAATATATCCCATAATTAAAACAACATCAGAAATTTGTTTGTAACCACTAAAAATGGCAACAACACAGTAAGCTAGAATTAGAGTGTAAAAGAAAACAGCTGTATTTTGAAGTAAAGACCATTCAATAAAGTTCCAATTGGAAAGACGAGTAAAATGACGAGTAAAGGTTTTTTGTTCCAATTCCATATCATTTGTTTCTTGAAGTTTGCCGTAATAATTTTCAATTTTAGTGTTTTGAAGACTACGATATTGAGAATATTTTTGAGTGGTGTAATGGTCAATTACCATATAAACAAGGATATAACTGATCTCTAAGACAAATACTTTAAAATCAACAAAGAATAAAATTATTGGAATAATAGTTAGAGAAATTAAACTATCAATGCCTGGTTGGCGAAAAAGACTTAAAGTAACATTGGCAGCATCGGAAAAGTTTCTAATAGCCTGGATACTTTTGTGACGTTCTTCTTTGGTTTCAGTTGTCAAATCTTTAACAAAGTAATTATGAATATCGAAACCAATATCACTAATACATTCATCAAGTTTAAAAATGGAACGAAGACGAGAAATATTGTCAACGATACGAACAATTAAAATTAATAAAATTAAGAAAAAAATTGAACTAAAAACAGTTTTATTTTCGATATCGGCAATAACTTTGGAAAAAAGATAAGTACTTAATAATGGAAGTAAAGCTGAAAATAATCTAACTCCAAGCCATAACAAAAATCTCTTTTTGTTTTGAATAATTTTAAAAACTAAACCAATAGTGAATCGGGTTTTTTTAATCATAGAGACTTATTAAAGTATCGAGGAAAATAATTAAAAAGTAAAGAAAATTTGGATGCTATTATTAACTTGTGTTTACAAATCCTAAGAAATTTAATTTATTTACTCTTCTTATCATCT
>CAZLAG010000058.1:0-2108 GCA_964557475.1 uncultured Gammaproteobacteria bacterium | reverse complement strand
AAGGTTACTGTTACTGTTTGTGGTAAGTCTACTCCAGAATAATTTGCCGTTAATTTAAATTGGCCTTCAGTTGCTGAAGCCATTTCAAATGTAATCTGTCCTTTTTCATCACTTAGATCATTTAATTTAGTTATTCCACTCATTCCTTCCAATTCCGCTGATTTACCAGCCACTCCTCTACCATTTTTATCCAACAAGAAAACTACAACCAAACAATTGTCTTTTCCATCAGCTTTAGCCAATATTTTTTGACCCAAAACATAGGAGCTTGATACCGACACTGATCCTGAACCACTAGCTCTAGTTAAACTCACTAATGCTTTTGGAATAACCGTTATTGATAAAAATAAAACCAACACCGCAGCCAAGAAAATTCCACCAAGAATAAAGAACGGTTTCATATCTTTTCTCATCTCTTTCACAACTAAATAATAACACAAATTACAAATTTCAACTACCCAAGTTTAAACAACTTATCATTTAGCACTTTAAATATTTATTGCTAAAAGATAATTTAAAATATATATTGCCTATTTACAGGCAATATATATCTATTACCACTCTGCCAAATAGTTATTTTTAAACTAAAAAACATAAATCGTTAATTAGAACATAACAATGTCTATCTTTAGTTAACTTTATATATCATTTCGAATCATTATCCCCTTTTAAACAATTTCATAAATTTAATTTCTTAAAAAAATATTTTCAAACTTTAAAATCACTAAAATAATTTTAAAAAAGCAAATTAACATATTCAAAATAATCGGTTTTTTATATCATTTAATATCTTTCTATCTAAACCGCACATTAATTTAGTACTCTTAATTTTTGCCCTAATAAAAGTATCTTAAATGATGTTACATGATATATATCGATAGTAGGATTACCACCCGTGTAAACAATTGTGAAATATGCAAAATAACCTATCAACGACTAAAACCTACTATCAATTAGTATCAATTACCCTCTCAAAATTAGCCTTGACAGCCTTTTCCTAATAGTAGATAGTTATATTAACTTAAAAATTAATTATTTATAAACATGTATAAAATATATAATTTTAAACCTAAATTTTTATCAGAAGGGTCAAATCAGTCCTTGAGTTTAGTAGCTGAAAAACTTGTCCCATTTTTGATTATTGCTGCCACATTTGTTTGGCTCTGGAGATAATTTCAATGTCTCTGCCCAATTATTCTCCTCTACGATCTAACTCCTACGACCTAATATCTAGTTTTCGATCGTGGCTTACTTCCAAAACATATTCTCCTGCCACTATTCGCAATTATCTTTCTGACATAAATAATTATTTTTCTTTTTCTCAACGATCTAACATCAACGATCTAACAACTATTTTTTCTCCTGATACAGTCTCTTTCTATCTCAAAACAATTGAAAAAGATTCTAATTACTCTCGCTACCTCTCCTCTATCTCCAAATTCTTTCAGTTTGCCATCGATCAAAAAATAATTTCTGTAAATCCTCTAAAAAAGGCCCGACAAGTCAAAGCTCCTACCCCAGACGATATTCTTCTTGATTATCAATCATTCTTAACCAAAAAACATTTTTCTCCAGTTACTATCAAAAATTATTTAAACGACATTCGACAATTTATTGATTGGCAACAAAACCAAATTGAATCTAGCTAATTTTTTTAATCAGCAACAATTCGACCAATATGTCGCTTATCTAAAAAGCACCGGCCTTTCTACTTCTTCAATTCAACGAAAGCTTTCTTCCATTGCTACTTTTCAAAAATTCTTAATCAAGAAAAATATTATAGCCCCAACTCCTAAAAATACTCTTCAAATAAATATATCAAAGGATATAGTTCCTCTTAAAAATAAAATTAAAAATATTTTTTCCAAATCTACGATCAATGATCTACGATCTAAACCACTAACCCAATATCTTCTTATTGCTTCATTACTAATTATCGTTTCCGGTATTAGTATTACTCTTTATCGTCAAGCTATTACCAAAGCCAAAAAGAATCTCGCTTATACCACCTCTTCTACCCCTGTTTATGCTAATCGTTTTTTATCTTTTCAAGGTCGTTTAACTGATTCAGCTGGTAACCCTATCACTTCATCAACTGGTATAGTTTT
>CAZLAG010000057.1:0-2280 GCA_964557475.1 uncultured Gammaproteobacteria bacterium | reverse complement strand
CAAAAGAAACTAAACCACTGTCACAAAGAAAAAAGTTTTTAAAATAATAATGACCGGAAACTTCACCACCAAAATAAGCATCTTCTTGCTTCATACGAGCTTTAATATGAGTGTGACCAATACGATTAGGAAATGCTTTACCACCATTTAAGGCAATAATTTCTCTAACAGCTTTTGAGGCTCGAATATCATAAACGATGCCGCAACCAGGATATCTTTTTATAAAATATTCTGAAAAAATAGCGGTTAAAAAATCTCCTGGAACATAACGACCTTTTTTATCAATAACAAAAAATCGATCACCGTCAGGATCAAACATAATACCTAAATCACCACCTTCTAATGGAATACGTTTTTGAATTTCTACCCTATTTTCTGGTAAAAGTGGATCCCCACCATGATTTGGAAAATTACCATCAATATCCCAATACATTTTGGTAAATTCTATTTGAGGAAGTTTTTTGGATAATAGCTCTAAAAAAGGACCAACCATGCCATTGGCAGTATCAGCATAAACTTTAAATGGTTTTACTGTTGAAAGGTTAACAAGAGAAGAGACATAGTCAACATATTCTTGCCAAACGTTTTTAGTTTCAACGGTGCCAATAGTTGAAGAATCAGATGGAACTTCACCAGCAACAATCCATTCTTTTATTTCTTTTATACCAGCTTCTCCGGAAAAAAATTCTGGGATTTTTTTGACCATTTTAAAACCGGTGTATTCTTTGGGGTTGTGACTAGCAGTAACAATCATTCCTGGTAAGTCTTGGGTCTGACAGGCGTAATAAAAACAATCACTAGAAGCTAAATCTATATCAACAACATTGATACCAATTTTTGTAAGACCATCAATAACAGCATTTTTCATGGACTCACCAGAAGTGCGACCGTCACGGGCAACAATTACTTTTGAAGGAAAATTTAAATATTTAGCGAAACATCGGGCAATTTGATTGGCAAGTTGCTCATCAGCTTGGGTGGGATAAATTCCACGAATATCGTAAGACTTAAAAATCGAAGTATCAATAGTCATATTATTATTTAATTAATAATGGAAGATTATCTTAGAATAACACATTTTAGAACAAAACCAATATATTTTTGGTAAAATCTACTCATGGATCAAATAAAATTTGATGATTTTTCTAAAGTAGAATTTAAAGTTGGTGAAATAAAAGAAGCTCATGAAGTAGAAGGATCTGAAAAACTTTTAAGATTACAAGTTGATTTTGGCGAAGAAAACTTAAGAACAGTATTTTCGGGAATTAAAAAATGGTATAAACCAGAAGAAATTGTAGGTAAGAAAACTGTATTTGTAACTAATATAGTCCCTCGAAAAATAATGGGTGAAGAATCACAAGCGATGATATTTGGTGCTGAAGATGAATCAGGTGAAAATATGAGTATACTATTACTTGATAAAGATTTACCAGTTGGTTCAAAGGTTTTTTAATATGAATGTAGTTGAAGATTTAAAAAAAATAATTTTGGAAGCAGGGCAAAAATTAAATTTGCCAATTATTGAAGAAGAAATAAAAATAGAACATCCAAGTGATGTAAATTTTGGTGATTATTCAACTAACATTGCCTTGTTATTAATAAAAGAAATAAAATCTAATCCAAGAGATTTGGCTGAAAAGATAAAAAATGAAATCGAAAAAAGTGAGTTTATTGAAAAGGTGGAAGTGGCTGGGGCGGGATTTATCAATTTTTATCTAAAACCTGAATATCTAATTAAAGAGGCAGAAAAAATAAATTATGATATTGAGTTTAAAAATGAATTAGCTGAAATAGGAAGAGGAAAAACTATGGTGATTGATTATTCAGCACCAAATATTGCCAAACCTTTTGGTATTGGTCATTTAAGATCAACTAATATTGGTCAAGCAATTTACAATATTTATAAAATTTTGGGTTGGACTTGTATCGGAGACAATCATATCGGTGACTGGGGTACTCAATATGGAAAATTAGTAGCAGCTATTAAGAAATGGGGTGAAAAAGATTTGGACAAAATGACAATTGATGATTTGGAAAAATTGTATATTAAATTCCATAAAGAAGCAGAGACTGATGAAAAATTAATTGATGAGGGTCGAGAATATTTTTCTAAACTGGAAAATGGTGATGAAGAAGTGAGAAAAATTTGGCAAAAATGTATTGAAATTTCTTTGCTCGAATTTGAAAGAGTTTATCAAATACTAGGAGTACATATCGATTTTATCCATGGTGAAAGTTTTTATGAAAAAATGTTGCCAGAAATAACTCAAAAAATAATTG
>CAZLAG010000056.1:0-2423 GCA_964557475.1 uncultured Gammaproteobacteria bacterium | reverse complement strand
TGATTATTTTTTTACTACCAATATTTTGACAATGGTTTCGATGATTAGATATAGAGGAACAGCTAAGAGAGCCCCAGTAATACCGGCAAGTTGAGCTCCAGTAGCGATCAAAAGGATGGTAATAAGTGGATTTAAACCAACTGTTTGTTTCATTATTTTTGGAACGATAATATTATTCTCTAATTGTTGAATAATTGTCCCGGCGGCAATAGTTAAAACTCCTGTTAATGGAGAGATAGTAAAACCGACAATAGCGGCAACTACGGTAGCTAAAATTGGACCAAGAGTAGGAACAGCCTCTAAAATACCAGCAAAAATAGCTAATGGAACAGTGTATTTTAAACCAAGCAATAAATAGGCGAAGTAAGAACAGATACCAATAATGGTCATCAAAAAGAATTCAGCATTAACCCAATGACCTAGACGAGATTCAAGTGCATCGATAATTTCCAAAAACTTCGTCTTGCCAGTTTCTCCAAAAATACTCAAACTATATTTGGAAAAATTCTTTTTTTCTAAAAGAAGATAAAATGTTAAAAAGAAAATAACAAAACCAGAAATAATGTTAGTAACAATTTCAATTGCAGTCTTAGCAATATTAGTAGGAATATTTTCTAAAATCTTAAATTGAGATGATAAATCGATAGCATTGTTACCAAAAATTTTGACATTTTGAAGCATATTGGGAAGAGAGTTAATAAGACCAGCAGTTTGTTCAACAAGAATAGGAACAATTCCGGCGATAGTAAAAGAAAGAGTAGCTAATATTAATATGTAGATAATCAAAATGCCTAAAGGTCTGGGAATTTTTATTTTTTCTAATCTGGAAACGGCCGGATTTAAAGCCTCCATAAAAATAAAACTAATGAAAAGTAAAAGAATTATCGATCTAATCTGCCATAAAAGAACTAATGATATGAGAAATAAAACGGTAAATATAATTGTTTTGTAAGAAATTTCAATTCTTTTTGGTTTCATGATTTAGTATACCATTTGGTAATTTTTGAATTTATATCTTTTTGAAAAGCTTTTTTGGTAATGTCAAAAAAATAAATATTTGATCGAGATTTAAACCAACAACTCTGACGTCGAGCATCTGAATGTTCGGCGTAGGACCATTTTTGAAGACAGTCATTTAAATTGTTTTTATTTTCAAAATATGGTTTTAAACATTGATAAGCAGCAATTTGCATTCCTGGATCTGACCATTTGTATTTTTTTAATAATGTTTTTAATTCATTTAAAAAACCAATATCGATTCTTTTTTGGACTCGAGCATCAATTCGTTTGTAAAGAAAATCGAGAGGAGCAGTTAGAGAAATATGAAATGTATTAAACTCAGATTGTAGATCATAGATCGTAGATCGTAGATTTTTAGAAAAAAGTTTAATTTCGATTTTACGAGAAAGACGATAGTGATTGTTGACGTCAGAATGATTTAATTTGGAAAAATTTTGGGGATCTAAAAATTTATAGATCTTTTGTAAAGTTTTGACAGAAAAACGATTTAAAATAAATCTTAAAAATTTGTTTGGTTTTATTGAAAAAGTATTATAGTTTGGATTAATTACAGAATCGATGTAAAAACCGCTACAACCAACTAAAATTGGTAATTTGCCCCGAGATTGAATCTCTTTAATTGTTTTTAGGGCGACTTTTTGAAAATCGGCAACAGAAAACTTTTGATCTGGAGTAATAATATCAATGAGATGAATTGGAGTTTCCTCTGGTTGGTCTTTGCCAGTACCAATATCCATGCCTTTATAAATTTGGCAAGAATCACCAGAAACTAATTCTCCATTATATTTTTTGGCTATTTTGACAGCTAAATCTGTTTTGCCAGTAGCTGTTGGTCCAGAAATAATTAGAAGTTTGTTAAACATTGAATCTAAATTCGACGATATCGTCGGGATGCATAACGTAAGCCTTGCCTTCATGACGAAGAAGACCAGCATCTTTTGCTCCTAACCAACCATTGTATTTAACAAAATCAGAATAGGAAACAATTTCGGCCATAATAAATCCCCTTTCAAAATCAGTATGGATAACTCCAGCGGCTTTTGGAGCGGTGTCACCCTGGTGGATTGTCCAAGCTCGAACTTCTTTGACACCTGCTGTGTAATATGACTGTAAACCAAGGGTTTGATAAGCTTTGTTGATAAGTCTTTCTAACCCTGATTCCTTCATCCCTAGCTCATCTAGATAAGCTTTTTTGTCTTCCAAACTAAATTCTGACAATTCATTTTCGATCTTGGCACAAATTGGAATGACAGTTTCAAAATTATTTAAATTAATTTTCCAACCAGCAATATTTTTGTAAGTATTTTCATCGACATTAGCAACAATAAAATAAGGTTTGGCACTAAGCAAGAAAAATTCTCTCAACATGTCTTTTTCTTCATCATCAAATTTTAGATTGACGG
>CAZLAG010000055.1:0-2728 GCA_964557475.1 uncultured Gammaproteobacteria bacterium | reverse complement strand
AAGATGTTTTACAAAAAATAAAAGCCCAACCATCTAAATGTATTTTTATTGATGACAGTGAAAGAAATATCCAAGCTGCTCAAAAAATTGGTATTAATGCTATTTTGTTTAAAGATAATTCTCAATTATTCTCTGAACTTAGAAAATATCGATTTTAATTTTTCAAATCCTTTTTTGTTTGGGATTGTAATTCTAATACATTCATCCAATAAATGATTATCGAAAGGGTATCCTGTTAAGTTGTTAACCAATATCCCATTTTGATTCAAAAAATCATTTATTTTTTTTGAATCTTTAAACTTTACTGTTACGAAATTAGTTGCGCTTTTGTAGACTTTAAAGCTGAGAGATTGTAAAAAAATAATTAAATCATTTCTTATTTTTTTTGTTTCATTTATTTTTTTTAGAAATATCTCTTTTTTTTCAAGAAATTTTTCAGCTGAACTGACTGAAAAACCATTTACATCCCATGGTCCCCTAAGCTTCAATAATTGTTCATTAATATCTTTATTCGCTACTATATATCCCAATCTTAAACCAGCTAGACCAAATACTTTGGAAAAAGTTCTAATAATAATCAAATTAGAATATTTCTTAACTAAATTAATTGATGACTTTCCATAAAATTCAAAATAAGCTTCGTCGATAATACAAGGTATCTTTAAGTTGTAAGTTTTTTTTATTATTTTTTCTAAGTATTTATCATCAATAGGTGACCCTAGAGGATTGTTAGGATTACATAATATTATTCCATTTTTTTTATCCAATGATTTTAAGACTTCATCAATTGGAAAGACAAAATCATTATTTATTAGTTTGTATGGAATATGTTTTACTTTAGTACCTAATATAGAAAAGATATGGTCATAAATAGAAAAAACTGGAGTTGGCATTACTACTCGACTTTTTTTATCAAAAAACAATCTTAATATTAAATCTATAGCTTGATCAGCTCCATTGGTTAAAACAATATTTTCTATTTTATTATTAGTATATTCAGATAATAATGATAAAAGTTTATCGTATTCTGGATAGCAACTTATAATAAAATTATCAATGTTTATTAAATCTTTTAATAAATTTTTATCAATTAAGGAATAATTTTCATTTAAATCTAATTTTAAATATTTTTGTCTTTTTGTTGGTGGCACCCATCGGTTGACTTTTACTAAATTATTTTTATAACTCAATTTCATAAATCAAAGAAATTTAGCACAGTAGTAGTATTAATACAATTAATACAATATTCATATATAATTAAAATTAAGCAAATAATAAACATGGAAAACATAGAAAATCAAAATCCAGTTTCAGAAACTAATAAACCAAAAATCACTAATAGCCAATATTTTCAGATTATCAAAGAATATAAAATTTTTGATGGTCGAGTCGATAGAGAAAGATATTGGTTTTTTGTTTTATTAAATATTATATTTTCTGTCGTATTAAGTTTTATTTGGAATGGACTTGGTATACTTTTCTTTTTATTAACAATAATACCTACAGTATCTCTAACTGTTCGTCGACTTCATGATGTTAATAGGGAAGGATGGTTTTTCTTTATTCCTATTTATAGTCTAATATTGCTACTTAAAAAAGGCACTGATATTAATACTGTCAATGATTATGCTCCTCCAACTGAGGAAAATAAAATTAAAATTAATACTGTATACCTACTATTAGGTGTAGCTCTAATACTTATCATTGGAAAATCTGTTTACACTCAACAACAAAACAAAAAAATTCAAGATAAAAAAGAAGCTCTCTATATTTCTAAAACAACTGAAGCTGATAAATTAAAACTTAAAGAGCAGGACGAAGCTTCTCTAAAAGAAGTTGAAAAAGCTCAAACTATTGCAGAAATTTTAATTGTTTATCAAAATGCTCCAAAAGGTAGTGAATCCAGTTTAGCTGCTGCCATGAAATGGATTTCACTTTGCAATAGCAGTATCGAAATAAAAGATGCCAATAGTTATTTTGCCGAACATAGTCAAGCTAGTCAAAAAGCTTTGGAAAAATGGAAAGAATTAACTACCAAAGAACTCGAAAAAGCTCAAAGTGTTCAAGATGCTAAATTTGTTTACGAAAATGCTCCTGAAGATAATGATTTAAAAACTACTATTTACAATAAGTGGAATGAATTATCTCTCAAAACTGTTGACCAACTCCAGACTGTCAAAAATGCTAAAGAAGCTTATGATAATTCACCAAAAGGTAGTCAAGCTAAAACTAAAATTCTAGAAAAATGGAAAGAATTATCTACCAAAGAAATCGATCAAGTTCAAAATATTCAAGACATGAGAAGTCTTTATAGTAATTTACCTGATGATATTAATCTTAAAAATAATGGTATTTTGAAATGGATATCTTTTTGTAAAACTGCTGTTGAAGGTAAAGAAGTATATTCCAATTCTATCGACAAAAGTGAACCTCAAAGATCAGCTTTAACTAGATGGAAAGAATTAACAAAAGATGAAATTGAAAAAGCTCAAAATCTTCAAGACATAAAAAATTTATACACCAACTTACCACCAGAAGATGACAAACTAAAAAGTAGTTTGCTTTTTAAATGGATTTCTTTTTGTCAAACAGCTAAAGAAATTAAAGAAGTCTACCCAAACACATTACCAAATAGCGAAGAAAGAAAAACAGCTTTTGATAAGTGGGAGACATTATCTCTTAAAGAAATTGAAGCAGCTCATACCTTAGAAGAAGTTAAAGAGGTTTA
>CAZLAG010000054.1:0-2746 GCA_964557475.1 uncultured Gammaproteobacteria bacterium | reverse complement strand
AGAGCACCGCATTCACATTGCGGTTGTCACAGGTCCGAGTCCTGTAGCGACCACCAACAAAGGAAAATATTAAAAACTACGACTAAACAATTATGAAACAAACTAGAACTGTACAAGTAGGTAATATAAAAGTTGGTGGAGACAATCCAATTTCTGTTCAATCAATGTGTAATACAGACACCCGTGACGCAGCTGCCACAATTTCTCAAATAAAAAAACTTGAAGAAGCTGGTTGTGAAATTATTCGTGTGGCAGTGCCTGATATGATTGCTGCCAAAGCCATCAAAGATATTAAAAAAGGAATTAATATTCCTTTAGTTGCCGATATCCATTTTGATTATAAATTGGCCTTAGAATCAATCAAAAACGGAGTCGATAAGGTTCGTATTAACCCAGGAAATATTGGTGTTGATGAAAATGTCAAAAAAGTCGTCGACGCTTGTAAAGATAAAAAAATTCCTATTCGTATTGGCATTAATACTGGTTCTCTCGAAAAAGAAGCCGAAGCTAAATATGGTCGTACTGCTCAAGCTATGGTCGAAAGTGCTTTAAAACATATTCAAATTTTAGAAAAACTTCATTTTTACGATATCGTTATTTCTCTTAAGGCTTCTGATATTCAAAGAACTGTCGAAGCTTATCGATTACTTTCTAAAAAAGTTGATTATCCACTTCACCTTGGTATTACTGAAGCTGGCACAATTAATAGTGGTACTGTCAAAAGTTCCGTTGGTTTAGGAATCATGCTTTTTGAAGGACTTGGCGATACAATTCGCGTGTCTTTAACTGGAGATCCAATTGAAGAAGTTCGAGTTGGTTGGGAAATTTTAAAATCATTGAAATTACGAAATAGGGGAGTCAATTTTATTTCTTGTCCTACTTGTGGTCGAACAGAAATTGATTTGATTGGTTTGGCCAATAAAGTTGAAAAAGCTCTAATTGGAATTGATAAACAAATTACAGTCGCTGTTATGGGATGCGTTGTTAATGGACCAGGGGAAGCCAAAGAAGCTGATATTGGTGTTGCCGGCGGTCATAAACAAGGTGTTATTTTCAAAAAAGGTGTTGTATTAAAAACCGTCCCAGAAGAAAAAATTTTGGAAGAATTAATGGCTGAAATAAATAAACTTTAATTTCCTAGACTTTCAAAACTATATCCTTCCAAAAAAGAATTTACCATTTCGTCATTAGGATAATTTCCACTTTTTGATCTTCCATCTATGTATTCAACAAATTTATTTAGTTTTTCAAAACCAAAAACAGAATAACGACTATTTTTAATTTTTTTACTCAAAATATCTCTATAAAAACACATCCACTTATAATTCATATTTTTTCTGTTTGGTTTGATTATTGTTCCTAGGGTAAACAAATTATCTAAAAGTCTCTGAGTGATAACAGTTTCTTTTGTTTTCCAACGATAAACAAATACCATTTTTATTATTTGACTTAAATTTCCTTTTTCTAAGTATTTAATACCACTATTCAACTTAAGTTTTTGTAAATCAGATTTTATCCAAGAGATTAAAAAATCTTTATTTAATTTATCAGTTTTTATTGATCCATCATTAAAATTTATAATAACTTTTTCTTTATCATTCAAAGACACATCTTTTTCAAAATAATTCCAATCATTATCATTAGTATTTCCAACAACTAAATGAATCGTACCATTATCTGTAGGGTCAAGATTTAAAACACAATCTTTATAATTTTTATTTTTAACAATTACAAAACCATCAACTTCATTAAAAATATCATTGCCACATTTTAAAGATATAGTAGCCGGAGAACCAATAAATACCACCAAACTATCAGCAAAATTATCATTATAAATAAAATCAACATTCTTATTTTCCAACCCTAGATTTGGCATTATTGACGTCAAAGATCTATTTACAATTTCACCATGATCAGACTCTAATTCTATTAATCTTGTCGAACTAAAATTTGCACTATTTTTCAAAACTGTACCATCACCAATTCCATAACTATAACCAACAAACTTTCCATCAGGCCATAAACCAAAAGCTTTATCTAAAACAGACCTGTTAGTTAATTTAATTAAATTTGGAGTCGAAAATCCAACCCCAACCGACAATATTAATTTGTCTGACAATTTACTTACTTCGTTATTTTTATTCAATAAGAAATCATTTTTAGTTTCCAATTGATTTTGCTTTAACAAACTACCATTTTTTGAAACATAATTATCATAAGTAGGCAACAAATCTTTAACCACTGGGGCATATGCTCTTAATTTGTTCAAGTCAGTAATCAAACCTTTATTTTGTAAATTCAATAAAATTTGAAAGATTACTGAACTTAATCCTTTTGAATTGGCTACTTTACCTCCATTCCATACTGTGTACACATCTAAAGATCCCAAATGTGGCGAACCTAATGTAATGATATTCTTTATTCTTTGGTCAGATGAATGGTCTTGTCCCCAAATTCTTGCCACCACACCTCCAAGACTATGACCTATTAAATATATCTCATCATTATTACCTATGTTTTTACTTTCTAAGTAAGTATTGAAATTATTTTCGATTTCACTAATTGATTTCCTCCAATCATAATTCCACACAAAAAAGTCTTCATTTTTTACTAATCCATTTTTTTCTAAACTTTCAATCAAACCATTATAATTATTTACAAATGGTGTCATTTTCCATTCATTATTATTTACAACCTTATTGTAAACAATTGCCTCCGGGTTCCAACTTGCCCCCAATCCCGGTAA
>CAZLAG010000053.1:0-2760 GCA_964557475.1 uncultured Gammaproteobacteria bacterium | reverse complement strand
GAATTATTAAAAACAACTCCAGAAATTGAAGGGTTAAAAACTGGTTGGACTCCAGAAGCTAAAGGTTGTTTTGTTGGTTTAATTAATCTTAATGGTCATTATCTTATTAGCGTCGTGGCTCAAAGCGATGACCGTTTCCAAGATACAAAAAATATTTTAGATTGGGCTAAACAAAACATTTATTGGCAAAATTAATTAAATTTATTTACTCGGTATTGCTGGTACGTAAGCTACAAAATTATTATCACCTTCAAAGACAAAAATTGGTTGTAAATAATTAGTTAAACTGACTGGTTCAAAGTAAGCTAGATACATATTTCTTATAGTTACTTGTGTTGTCGTCACGTCTGATACTGGCCAATAATTTCCTGCTTTTAGATCTTCTATTGCTTCTTCGGCTGTTTTTATTGGATAAGTTGAATATGATTCACTATCAACATTTAAATCTTTATATTCAACTTCTAATACTTCTTTATCTTCGACTTCTGATCCAGAAACTAAAACAGAAACTGATGCTTGCCCAACATTATTAGATAATATTTCAAGATTATTTAATTTCGATCTGTAGAAATCTACTCTAGCCACATTTCCTTCGGATTGTGAATTAGCTGCAATTAATGAACCATTCTGTATCTTCCAATAAGATACTTTCTTTTCACCATTTTTTAAATCTTCAGTTAATTTATCTCCAATTCCCAAATATGATGAAGCAATTTCAATAGCTTCACTTTTTGATGGCATTTTAGTTGGATTAAGTAATAATTGATCTGACATATACGGATAAGCCAATTTAAAACTTCCTTCTAATACATTCATAGTTAGAGTTTTATTTAAACTACTGTTTTTAAATTCATATACACCAGTCTTAATTTCTGTAGGTTCATCAGTAAATTCAAATTTTACAGCCGTTTTTTTATCATTTTCCAACGCTAAAATACTACTACTCGATCTATATATTACATATACTCTTGCTTGATCACTAAATTTAGGCGTTGCATCGTTTGGAAATTCAAAATTAAAACTTTTATTTGTTTTTTCTTTATCAGGGAAAACCATTGCTGGTAAAACTCCATATTTTTGTGTTGGCGCCACGTAAATTGGATGTGCTGCTCGATATATCTTATATCCAGTGGTTATAGACATCCATAAAAAAACCACAAAAATTACCCCAATTCCACCATATTTAATTATATTTCGGCTCATGAAAGCAGTATGAGTAAGAGACATAAAAATATTCTACACTAAATGGTAAAATTAGCTATGTTAGATAATAAAACAATTCGAACTCGTATTGCTCCTAGTCCAACTGGTGAGCTCCATATCGGTACATTAAGAACTCTTCTTTATAATTATGCATTAGCTAGAAAATATAACGGTCAATTTATTTTTCGACTTGAAGACACTGATCAAAAACGTTATGTCGCCGGTTCTGAAGAAAGATTAATGGAAATGACTAAAGAATTTGGTTTAAATTGGGATGAAGGTCCAGACATTGGCGGTCCATACGGTCCTTATGTTCAAACAGAACGTTTGGAAATTTATAATAAATATATTAAAGAATTAATTGATAAAGGTTTTGCATATTATTGTTTTTGCACCGAAGAAAGATTAACTGAAATGCGCGAAGCTCAAAAAGCCGCAAAACAAATTCCTCGTTATGATCAACATTGTCTTCATTTATCAAAAGACGAAATTCAAAAAAATCTCGACAATAAAATTCCCTATACAATTCGTCTTGTAGTTCCCAAAAATGAAACTATAGTTTTTGAAGACATAATTCGTGGCAAAATAAAATTTAATACTAACGAAGTCGATGATCAAGTTTTAATTAAATCAAACGGGATTCCTACTTATCATTTTGCGGTTGTTATTGATGATCATTTAATGAATATCACCCACATTTTCAGAGGTGAAGAATGGATTACCTCAACCCCAAAACAAATATTACTTTATCGTTATTTTGGTTGGAAAGTACCAAATATAGCTCATCTTACAGTTATATTGAATCCAGACGGCAGAGGTAAATTAGGTAAACGCTCCGGTTCAACTCATGCTAGGTCGTTTTTAGAAGACGGCTATCTACCAGAAGCTATTTTAAATTTTCTAATGCTTCTTGGTTGGAATCCGGGCGACAATCAAGAATTTTTCACTCTAGAACAATTTGTAAAGGCTTTTAGTCTCGAACGTCTTCATAAAAAATCCCCCATTTTTGACAGAAAAAAACTTGATTATTTAAATGGTTACTATCTTCGTCAAAAAACTGATGAACAATTATTTGACTTATTCAAAAAATTTTTACCCCAAGCCAGTGATGATCAAATCAAAATTTTAGTACCAGTTTTAAAAGAAAGAATCGTTAAACTTTCTGATTTATCAGTTCAAACCAAATTTTTATTTGAAGATGTTGAATATGATAGAGAATTGCTTCTTAAAAAGGGGACTAGCCCAAGTTTAGCTAAAGAAATGATAATAAAAACAAAAGAGTTATTGTCAGATTTTTCAAATATTCAAGACAGAATTACCAATTTGATTAAAGAAAATAATTGGAATGTTGGAGAATTTTTTATGGTTTTTAGAGTTGCTATTTGTGGATCTGCTTTTACTCCACCAGTAATTGAATGCTTACCTGCATTAGGCCAAGAAAAAACTCTTCATAAATTAGAATTAGCTATCTCTAAATTATCTTAATTTTGCTACACTAAATTGTGTTAGTTATATTACTAATTATCTTCATCCTATTTACTTCACCAGTCTTTGCTG
>CAZLAG010000052.1:0-2894 GCA_964557475.1 uncultured Gammaproteobacteria bacterium | reverse complement strand
CCGCGAACCTCAGCGTTATGAATGCTGCGCTCTAACCAACTGAGCTACCCTGCCTCGGTAAGCTGTAACCTTAGTGAAGGCTACCCTTGTTCGTACTTCGAATTATACCAAAATTATACAAAAAAGCCGTCAAATTAATGACGACCTCTTTGTTTGTTGCGGGGCTAGGAGTTGAACCTAGCCTGTGAGATTATGAGCCTCACGTGCAGCCGTACACTACCCCGCATGTTTTTAGTGTTCTATATTGAAAAGAGCTCCAGCATTCTACCACAAGGATTTTATTGTGTAAACAAGTTCAACCATTGTTGCCAATTAGCTTGTTTTTTATCTTCGTTAGCTTGCGGTCTTAGATCTATTTGTGTTTCTGTCGGCATGATTATCCACACATCATTAGCTGTCCCTAAAGCTAATTTATCGTGTATTTGTTGATTAATAAAAGCACTACTAGTAGCGTATTCAATTTTCTTAATTAGTTTTTGTTTTTCTAATTTTAGACTTTCAATTTTTTCTTCCAATAAATTATTTTTACTTTCTGCTTCTTTTAAAGTTGAATATTGATTCTTAATATTAAAAAATACCGACAAGGTTAAAATTGAAATTATTATTATCCACAGTATTGACTTGTTTTTTTTCATAAACTTGTTTTAAATCCTAGTTTGTGTTATTATAAGCCGTACTTATCCTATTAGAACTTAATTTATGTCTAATTTATCTATTGAAAACGGTTTAGATTTGTTTGTAAATGCGCTTACCCAAAAAGGCAAGTCAACAAATACTATTGTAGCCTACAAAGGCGACATAAACCAGTTTTTTTCCTTTTTAAAAGATCAAAATATTTTCCTTTTAGAATCTATTGAAACTGCTCATATCAACAATTTCAAAAAATATTTAGCTGATAAAGAATATACTGCTAAATCTATTTCTCGAAAATTAAATTCAATCAAAAATTTCTTTTCTTTCTTAAAAGAAGAGGGAAGTCTTGAAGTTGATCCTTCAATCAGTGTTGAACACCCTAAATATGAAAATGATATTCCCAAGATTTTAAAACCTATCGAATATCGATCTCTCCGTGACGCTTGTAGAAATGATACTCGAGCCACTGCTATTGTTGAACTAATGTTACAGGCTGGTTTACGTATTAAAGAAATTGAAAACTTAAAATTAGACAATATCAAAGATAATGACATTTATATTGAAAATTATGAAAGTCATTCTGATAGAAGCGTACCATTAAATAATTCTGCCAAAACTGCTCTTAAAAAATATTTAGATGATGGCCGATATCCAAGCCGTTCTAAAAATGTTTTTGTTACCAAGACTGGTAAGACTTTATTGGCCAGAAACATTAGAAGTCTTTTAAATCGCTTTTTTAACAAAGCTGATATCAAAGGCATCAAAGTCAACGATCTTCGTAACACTTTCATTGTTTTCCAACTCAAATCTGGAATTCCAATTGATGTGGTTTCTCAAGTCGTCGGTCACAAACGTATTTCTACTACTGAAAAATATCTCGAACTTATCGATAATAAAGAAGAATCTCGAGGTATTAAACTCCGCGAGTTATAAAATTATTTAAATTTAACTAATAACCCCATTTTTTGGGGTTATTTTTTTTTAAAATATTTTCGGGTTATTACTCCTGAGATAATTTTTATTAGATAATCAATCAAAAAATACACCAAAAAACTAAAGATAATTGAAATTATCATCGATTCTTTAGGAATAGTTCCGTCTGAAAATATTTTTGAAATAATTAAACTTGGCCCGCAAACAATTAGTCCTAAAATACTTAAAAGTATCATTTGATTTATCGTTAAGTTGCAATCAATCTTGATTCCAGCAATATTTGTAGATTCGGTTTGATTACATCTAATTGAACCACCTGCAAGTTTAGGTCCACTTTGAGTATGTCTCGTTGAAAACAAAAGAATTCCATAAAGCAATGCAGCTATTAATAATAAGATTGTTGGAAATGATAATTTAAAACCTGTTTTTTCTAAAAATTTTGTCATTTTTTTATTTTTATAGTTTTGCTCTTTGGGCGATTTCTGCTTCTACTAATGCTCTTGGTCGACCGTATTTAAGTGAAGACAATTTTTTAATTGCTTCTGCCATTTTTGGATTACCCGGCTTTTTCTTTTCTACCGCTGCCACTTTTATTGAGAATGGGTCTTTTGGTGTTCCGTTTACCATGGTTTTCATATAAATTTCTCCAGTTCCCAAATTCAACAAATCTTTTTCATTAAATTCTGGTTGAAATTGTCTTACTAAAAATCCTGCATCAGAAATACCCAATCTAAAACTAGCAATTGTACCAACGTTTCCAAAAACAGCATTTTTGACTTCATCATCCATTTGAGAAATAAACTGGTTAGCCACCGTTAAATTCAAATGATATTTTCTAGCTTCAGACAAAATCACAGCAAAATCTTGAGTAGCAAAATTTTGGAATTCGTCGACATATAGGTAAAAATCTCTTCTATTTGCTTCTGGTGTATCTTGTCGACTCATGGCGGCAATTAAAATCTTTGGAATTAACACCAGACCTAAGAAAGCTGAATTTTCTTCACCAATAGTTCCTTTAGCTAAGTTGATAATCAAAATTTTTCCCTCATCCATGGCTTTTCTAAAATTAAATGAAGAAGTACTTTGACCAATAATATTTCTCATCATAGTGTTGGTAATAAATCGACCGAATTTTGATACGATATAATCCAATACTTCTGATTTATGAAAATCAGATGTTTGAGCAATTTGATCTGTCCAATAACGTCTAACCATCGGATCTTTCACTTTCGGTAAGATTGCTTGAACATAAGATTGATCTGTTAAACATCGCACTATTTCAATAAAAGTTGCCCCAGGTTCTGTCATTACTGTCAACATAATATTTC
>CAZLAG010000051.1:0-3413 GCA_964557475.1 uncultured Gammaproteobacteria bacterium | reverse complement strand
ACATTTACTCCAATTACCTGACCAATTATATTAAACAATGGACCACCAGAATTACCCGAATTTATGGCCGCATCTGTTTGAATTACTCCTTCAAGTTTTTCTGAAGCCACCCCTACACCACCAGCTGTAATTCCCCTACCCAAACCCGATATTACCCCTTTTGTTACGGTTGATCTAAATTCTCCCAAAGCTGTACCAATAGCTATTACTGTTTGACCTACTTTTAATTGATCTGAATCACCTAAATCTACCGGTATTAAATTATTTTGTTCAATTTTTAAAATTGCCAAATCATTTATTGGGTCACGATAAATATTTTTTACTTCAAAAGTCTCTTCTCCAATAACCACTTTATATTTGGCCTCAATATCACTAACCACATGTTTATTAGTTACTATCAATCCGTCGCTACTAATAATAAAACCAGTTCCTACATCTCGCTCAATATTTTTTGCATCCAAACTTAAATTATCAACTATATCTTTATTAATCGAAATTGTTACCACACTTTTAGATGATTTTGTTACTACATCAATTGTAGTCGATTCTTCTTCTATCAATTTTGTTATTACTTTAGAGTTTTTTTTGGTTATTTTTAAACCAAAAATAATTCCTCCACCAAACACCAACATCAATAAAATTATTATTGAAATTAAGTTTTTTTTATTTTTCATTTAAAACTTCTATGGCTTTATCTAATTGAAGATCTTTACTAGCATCCGTTCCTACTTCAACTTCTACATCAGCCGCTACTCCTTCGCCATGGATATTCTTTCCACTTGGTAATAACCATTTAGCAATAGTTACGTGTAAACCACTTCCATCACTAAAATCTTCTGGTTGTTGAACTGTTCCTTTACCAAAAGTCTTTTTTCCTACTAATTTCCCTCGATTATATTCTTTTAATGCTCCTGCCAAAATTTCTGATGCTGAAGCACTGCCTTCATTAACCAAGACTACTAATTTTTCTTTTAGTAAGTTCCTTTTTGATTGATCAACCTTATATTCCTGAGTTAAACCAGTAGTTGAATCTTGTTTAACAATAACACCATCATTAATTAAATCAGAAGCCACAAAAACACTTGCTTCCAAATAACCACCAGGATTATTTCTTAAATCTAATACAATTCCTCCAAAATTATTTCCTTCATTGGTTTTAATTTCATTAACTACTTTTGGCCATTCTTCAAAAACTTTTTCAGTAAATTTATTTAATTTAACCCAAGCAAATCTTTTACCGTTTGATTCTTTCCATTCAAGTTCGACACTTTTAACCACAATATTATCTCTTTTTAGAGTAACATCAAATTTTCCCTTATCCTCTCGATACATTGTCAAAACAACCTCACTTCCAATTTTTCCTCTAATAAGCTTTACGGCTTCAGACAAACTAATTCCGGTAGTATCTTTATCAACTTTATTTTCTTTATCAACAATTTTTAAAATCAAATCATTTGTTTTTAATCCAGCAAGTTGCGCTGGTGTATCAGACAAAGTTGTCATTACTGCTAAAGTTCCATCTTTATACCCTAAAGATATTCCTACACCTCCAAATTCACCTGCTAAATCTTCATTTGAACTTTTATTTTCTTCTGGAGTTAAATACACCGTGTATGGATCACCTATTGACGCTACCATACCTTTAATCGCCCCATATTCCATCGATTTTTTATCTATTTTATTTTTGTCTAAATAAAGCGACGATAATTTATCTTTTACTTTCCACATCATTGACAAATTAAGTCCACTATTGTCTACAATTTTATATCCCTGACCAATCCTAAAACTTATTAAAGAAACTACCGAAATTAAGGCTAAAAACAAAAATATATTTCTAATTTTTTTAAATTGCATTATTTATTCTAACACTAATAATAATCTTCCCATGGCTGAATTTAATAAAAATCTATTTTCACCTTTATCAATCTTCAATAAATTTTGCCAAATATCATCTTCAACATACAAAACTGGTATCTTTATTTTTAAAATATCAACTTTTATATTAGTCACTATTCCCACCACACCAACTACTTCAGCTTTTAATAAAAAGGTTGAATCCAAATTATCGGTAAACAAAATATTACCATCCATATTTGGACCTAATTTATCTAAACGATTTATATTTTCTAATTGACCATCACCCCAAGTTTTACCATCAACTAAACCTTCTCCTTTAAACTCTTTAACCCAAAAATCCAAAATCAATTTTCCATCCTCAATTTTAGAAACTTTAGATTTTACCGGTGCTTTGATTTCCTTTTTATTACCCAAATCTATCTCTATTTTTAGACTTCCAAACTCATTTATTTCCAAAAATTTTCCACTTTCAGGAAAACAAATCTTTTTTCCCAAAAAACCACTTTTAATACAAAATAAATCTCCCTGGTTAACTAATTCATTTTTAAACTTGGAATTTAATTCCGCTATTTTACCAATTTCCATTCCATTAAAAATGGATGCATAGTTATAATTTTTAATTTCTGAATTTTCAGTTTCAGCTATAATTTGATCCTGTTCGACCACATCACCTACTTTCACTAAAATCTTGGATTTTAAAGGTAGTTTTATTGTCCATTTAGTTTTAATCTTATCTTTCATCATTCTATTATAACCAAAAATCCCCCTGGGTAACACCCAAGGGGATTTACTTATTTTTTTAAATTACTGAGTTGTAAAAGGTAACAAAGCTAAATGTCTAGCTTGTTTTATAGCTGCAGACAATTTTCGTTGGTGTTTAGCACATGTGCCGTTATATATACCAGCAATTATCCTGCCACGAGGAGACAAAAAGTCATAAAACTTTTCATAATCTTCCCATCTTGGAGCTAAACCAGTTTTACAAAAAGAACAACCTTTTTCTTTGCCTTTTCTTTTAGCTATCAATAAATTATCTTTTTTACCTTTTTTCTTTATCATAAAAATTATTAAAAGGGCATTTCCTCCCCTTTATCTTCATCTTTTTTAACTTCTTGAGGTGCAGCAGTTGAAGTCACATCAGCTCCAATATCATCAGGAATGACAATATCATCAATACTTCCAGTTTCTTCAACAACCATATCATTTTGACCTTCAAGGTCAGCTTCTGGGGCTTGATGATCACCATTACCTTTGTTATCCAAAATTATCATGTCATCAATAATAATTTCAGTTACCTGTTTTTTATTATTTTCATTATCAGTAAATTCTCGATATTGAATTCGACCATCAACATAAATTCTTCGTCCTTTAGATAAAAGCTGTGAACAAAGTTCAGCTAGCTTATTCCAAGCAACAATTCGGTGAAATTGAGCATCTTCTTTTCGCTCACCTTGTTTGGTTACCCAAACTCTATTTGTGGCCAAGCCAAAAGAGGCTACTGCCATACCACCTGGGGTATATCTTAACTCTGGGTCACGAGTTAAATTACCAATTAA
>CAZLAG010000050.1:0-3423 GCA_964557475.1 uncultured Gammaproteobacteria bacterium | reverse complement strand
ATGATCAAAAGTGAATGTACTACTTGTCACGGTGCTCGTCTCAATCAAGATGCTCTTTCAATTCATATTTTAGGTCAAAATATTTATCAAATCACTCAATTACCCATCGAAAAACTAGATAATTGGTTAAACAATCTTGAATCTCAATTAACTAGTGATAAAGAAAAAGAAATTGTTATTCCAATCAAAAAAGAATTAGCTGCCAGAATTGAATTTTTATTAGCTGTCGGACTTGATTATTTAAGTCTTGATCGTGAAGCTGGTACTTTATCCAGTGGCGAATCTCAGCGAATCCGTTTAGCTAGTCAAATTGGCACTGGTTTAACCGGAGTTCTTTATGTTCTTGATGAACCAACTATTGGTCTTCATTCTCGTGATAATGATCGTTTAATTGGTACTTTGCAAAAACTCAAAGATTTAGGTAATTCTTTAGTTGTTGTTGAACACGATGAAGATGTTATTAAATCTGCCGACTATATTGTTGATTTTGGCCTATATGCTGGTAAACATGGTGGTGAAGTTATTGCCCAAGGTAGCCTTGATGATATTAAAAAAAATAAAGATTCATTAACTGGTAAATATTTATCGGGAAAATTACAAATCAAAAATAATCTTGATTCAAACATAACTAATCCTGATTATAAAATTTCTATCAAAGGTGCCAATCAATGGAATCTAAAACATGTTGATGTTGATTTTCCTCTTAATAAATTAATTTGTGTTACTGGTGTTTCTGGTTCTGGTAAATCTACTTTAGTTCACGACACTCTTTATGGTGGTGTCCGTAAGGCTACTCTTGGAAGTTATTATGGATTTATCGGTAAATACGACAAAATTACTGGAGTTGAGAATGTCACTGATGTTTTATTAGTTGACCAATCACCCATAGGTCGTACTCCTCGTAGTAATCCAGCCACTTACACAAAAATTTTTGATGATATTAGAAAACTTATGGCTCAAACTATTGAAGCTCAAATTCGTGGTTTTAGTGTTGATCGTTTTTCGTTTAATGCCAAACCTGGTCGTTGTCCTGTTTGTGAAGGTCAAGGTCAAATCAAAATTGAGATGCAATTTTTGCCTGATATTTATGTCACTTGCGATGAATGTCATGGTACTAGATACAAAGAAGAAACATTAGAAGTCGAATATAAAGATAAAAATATTTCTCAAATTCTCAAAATGACCATTGATGAAGCTGCTGAATTTTTTAAAAATATTCCTAGACTAAAAAGAATGTTAACCACTATTCAAGATGTTGGGCTAGGTTATTTAGAATTGGGTCAACCATCAAACACACTGTCTGGAGGGGAGTCTCAACGTCTTAAAATTAGTCGTGAATTAGTTAAATTAGGCCGTGGCAAAATGCTTTATATTCTTGACGAACCAACCACTGGTTTACATTTTTATGACGTTGATAAATTAATTACTGTCTTAAGAAAATTAGTTGATAAAGGTAATACAGTTGTGGTTATTGAACACAACCTTGATGTTATAAAAAATGCCGATTGGATTATTGATATGGGTCCAGAAGGTGGTGAAAAGGGTGGAGAGTTAGTTGTTGCTGGCACTGTAAAAGATGTTATGAATTGTAAACGAAGTTACACTGGTCAATATCTCAAAAAGAACATTTCTCTCTAATCTCTACTGTTGTTCTCCAATCAGTTTGCCATTTATCTACCGTGCAATATTTTTCAAATTGATTAAGCCAGCCAATATACAAATCTTTTCTTTCGTAAATTAAGGCAATTTTTTTATTTTTACTTTCTTTGGTTTTTTCATAAAACTTTTTTTGGGTTCGAATATATTCCGGTACTTCGGTTAAACTATATGACACTTTGTTTGGCATATAACCATATTTTTTTGTTCCATACCACCAGTATAAATATTGGTTTGGATAGTCGTAAATTTCTGGTACATAATTGTAAGCATCAAACCCATCATTATTCATTTTTTGATATACCCAATCGATATTTTTAATTAAATTATTCAAATTTTTTGGGTCGTCACTTATTTGTTGATTGGTAAACGACCATTGATCAACTGTCGTCAACCATATATTTCTTATTAACAATATTCCAACTATTAAAGCAATATATTTTTTAAATTTTTTTATATTAACTAAACCAATTCCAAAGACAAAACAATACCAAATTCTTAAACTTTCCAAGTACCACACTTTTAATTCATGGTGATAAATCGTCATATAAAACACAAAAGCAAAGATTAAAAAAGATAAAAAATAAATGCCAATTTTTCGATATTTTTTATTTATTAAAATCAATACTATTGCCAAAATTAAAACCACCAACCCTAAACCATAAGGAGCAATAAACTGTCCTTCAAAAAATCCTCTTATTACTTTTATATGTGATGTAATCACTTCAACAAAAGACATTTTATCCCCCAAGACATTGTTTCCTCCAGTAAATATTCCTATTAACAATTTACTCATTTGAAATTTATTTTTAACCTCCAAAAGTATTTGAGGTATAAACCATGGGACTACTCCTCCAAAAAAACTTTTCCAAGAAGTAATTTTTTTATTCAAAATAATTATTAATACTGAAAACCCCAGACAAACTATTCCAAAAGCTGCCTCAAATTGAGTCATCACTGCGGCTGTCAATCCCAACCAAAAAATTGATTTATTATCTTTTTTCTCCAAAAAATTCCATAAAGCCACAAAGAAATAAATACTTAAATAAGTTGCCATATTGGCATTCCAAAAATATCTAGTTAAATTAAACATTTGTGGTGCCATTAAAAACAAACCACCAACTAAAAATCCTAAGGTAATATTTCTTTTTCTAAAATACCAAAAAACAAATCCACCAGAAAATAAAAATAATAATATATTCCAGTTTACTAAAGCTTGAGGATTTCCGTTTCCAATCCAATAGGCTGGCAAATTTGCATAATAATAAAACGGTCCCAATCTTAATCCATTAATTGACGTAGTTGGACCCAAAACTGTCAAATCCTTAAATTCTCCTAAAGCCCTAATATCCAACATATCTCTAGATTGATCGTAGGTAAATGCCGTATTGTAATCTTTTGTCTGCAAAAATCTAATAACACCAGAAATTATCAGAATAATACTAAATATTATAGTTAAAATTTTTTCCTTTCCTTTCATAGTTTCATTATATAATACCTATGTGATTGATTTAAGTCGTCTTCCAAATTCACCTGGTGTTTATATCTATAAAAACGCCGATGGAAAAATAATTTATATTGGCAAAGCCGTTAATCTCAAAAAACGGGTTTCTCAATATTTTCAAAACGACCAAGCCTTAGGCTATAAAACAAATCAATTAGTTTCTCAAATCGCTGACATTGATTTTTATATTGTTGGTTCAGAAATTGAGGCTTTAGTTTTAGAGTCCAGTTTAATCAAACAATATCGTCCTAAATTTAATTCTC
>CAZLAG010000049.1:0-3503 GCA_964557475.1 uncultured Gammaproteobacteria bacterium | reverse complement strand
TCTTCTTCATTATTTTCAACCTCTTCTGAAGAAGTTGATTCAGTTTTAACAAGTGAATTTTCTATCTGAGCAGTAATAATTTTGGCAAAAATATTGATAATGTCTGGTTGTTGGTAAACTTTAACCTCAGGAAAATGAAGAAAAGTTTCAACATCTTTTTTGCCAACCCAAGGAAAATCTTTGATATTTTGAGAATGATTTTCGGCATCAGTGCCAAAAAGGATTATTTGAGGAGGAAGAGCTGATTGAGAATTTAATTCTAAAATAGTTGATTCTAAAATTTGACCATTAAATGGTTGATCTAGTTTTTTTCTAATCCTTTCTTTAATATGACCAAGATAAACCAAAGAAAGATAAAAACCATAACTATCTAAATGAACCAAAATAAAACTAGCGGGGAAATCATCTTTTTGATTGGCTTCTTCGACAATAGCTTCGTCTTCTGATAAAAATCCCGATGGATCCAATTGTAATTCTTTACAAAGAGATTTGATAAATTTTATTTTAGGAGCAGAAATTTTACCATCATCATCAACCCAAAAAGGAGGAACTACAAAAGCAGTCTTTGATGGTTCTTGGTCTTCAGTAATATGAGCATTTAAAGCAGCACTAGAAAGAGATTCGTCAACAGCAGTAATAAATGTTTTTTCATCATTAACATCCCAATTTATCGATGGGCCTAAAGCTACAGTGTGATATTGACTACCGGATTGATTAACCAATGCAACTGTAACCAAATCCTCCTGAATATAAACTAGCCAAAAATTGGTACCTTCCATAGTATAAGGATACTATAAATTTAGAAAAATTTTTTTATTTCTTCAAACGTCTTACCAGCAATAAAACTGTTGGCGGCAAAATCCTCTTGAGTAATGTCTTTTCCAAACCAATCTGGTTTTTGAAAATTGTCCATTTCTTTTAATGAAGAAAATTCAACTTCAACCCAAGATAGGCCAGTTAATTCTCCGTCAAAAACATCTAATTCGGCAGTTAAATTATTTAAAAGAGGAATTAAATATCTGGTTTTTTGTAAACTTTTTTCGGTTAACGACCAAAATTTGTCAAATTCATCTTTGGTTAAAGGAATATTAATTTCTTCAACAGCAGTAAAATCATTTGGTTTTAGGGGAATTTTTTTGGTAATTTCGTACTTGTCATCTTTTTGACGAATTCTTAAAACTGGATGAGTTGAAGAAAGATAACCTTGTTTAATTTTAAAAGATTTATAAATAGACAAATCGGTAGGAATATTTTTGACTAAAAAAGTTTTTTCAATTTCAATCATTTTGTTAATAAATTTTTAAGTTTTGGTAATATATCATTAATATTTTCATATTCAATTATTTTTTCACTAATACCAATTACAGTATCTTTAATTATTGTTCCTTTTTTCATAATCACAACAATTTTTTTATTTAAAGCAAAAGCAATTCCAGCTTCTATCGCCCTTCCAGTTGGTTTATCTGTCATATCTATTAATAACCAATCTGAATTTTTAATTTCTTTTAATGCTCGTTTCATTAAATCTTTTGGGTTATCAAAAACATGCTGATAATTTTCAACGTCTCTAATAAAACAAAAATCATCAAAGCCGGCTTCTTTTACTAAAGAACAAAGTTGATCAATTTCTTTTTTATTGTCGTTTCCTTGAAAGGAAACTGTGATAAACATTCGATTCATATTTAGTTTATTTTAAAACAGCATAAATGCGGCGGCGGCCACTTCCAGCTGATTCTTCTTTTATTATTTCAAATTCACCCAAATCACCAGTATTACCAACATGAGGGCCAGTGCAAACTTCTTTGGAAAAACAATCATTTTGATCACCGACAGTATAAACACTAACAACTTCAGGATATTTATTGCCAAAAAAAGCAATAGCACCTTGACGTTGCGCTTCGACAAAAGGCATAATTTCTTTAAAGACAGGCAAATTTAATTTTATTTGTTGATTTACCAAATCAGTCACTTGTTGTAACTGATCTTCTGTTAATTTTTGATCGTGAGAAAAATCAAAACGAAGCCTTTCTGCGGTAATGTTAGATCCTGATTGTTGAACATGATCACCCAAAACTTTTCTAAGGGCAGTATGAAGTAAATGAGTAGCAGTATGATACTTGGTGATAATTTCCGAATTATCGGCTAAACCAGATTTAAATTTACCAGCGGAAAGAGTTTGAGATTTTTTTTGATGATCCAATTTGCATTGTTCAAAACCATCAAGATCAAGAGATAAGTTATTTTTTTTAAGTTCCTCTTGAATCATCTCAACTGGAAAGCCAAAACTTTCATATAATGTAAAGGCTTCTTGGCAAGAAACATTGTGTTTGCGCTCAATTAATTTACTAATTTCAGCTAGACCACGATTTAAAGTTTTTCGAAATTTATTTTCTTCTGCTTCTAAAATAGAAATAATTTTATCTCGGTTTTCATCTAATTCAGGATAAACACCAGCGTAATTATCTTGGTTATCTAAAACAACATCAGCAATTTGAGAAACAAAATTGGTTTCAATTCCTAATAATTTTCCTTGACGAATACTACGTCTAATTAGACGACGCAAAACATAACCAGCTTCTTTATTTGATGGTTCTACCCCATCGGCAATAATAAAAACTGCAGATCGAATATGATCGGCAACAATCCTTAAAGGTTTTTTATAATTGTCATCAGAATATAATTTACCCGAAATTTCCTCAATTTTTTTAATGATTGGTTGCCAAATATCAGTTAAATAATCATCAGTAAAACCACTCCAAATAGCTACATTTCGTTCAACTCCATAACCAGTATCAACATTCTTTTTAGAAAGTAATTCATATTTACCGGCAACAGTTTTATTGTATTGCATAAAGACGTCATTACCAATTTCCACAATTCGCTCGGTTTTACAACCAGTTTCAAAATCAATTGGACCGTCTTGATAAGCTAGATCGATAAAAATCTCAGTGTCTGGACCACAAGGGCCAGTAACACTTGCTGGACCCCACCAATTATCTTTTTTTGGTAAATAATGGATTCTTTCTTCAGGAATTCCCTGTTTTAACCATAAGTCATGAGATTCAGTATCTTTTGGGGCATCATCATCACCAGCAAAACAAGTGACATGAATTTGTTCTATTTTATAATTTAAGTGTTTAGTAAGAAGTTCAAAACTCCAGGGAATCATTTCATTTTTGAAATAATCACCCAACGACCAATTGCCTAACATTTCAAAAAAAGTATGATGAAATTTATCACCAACTTCGTCGATATCTCCTGTTCTAACGCATTTTTGAACATCAACTAATCGTTTGCCTAGTGGATGTGGTTCACCTAAAAGATAAGGCACAAGAGGATGCATACCGGCGGAAATAAACAAAGTAGTTGGGTCGTTTTCTGGAATTAAATTGGCTGAAGGAATTTCAATATGATTTTGAGAGACAAAAAAATTGATGAATTTTTCCTTTAAATCACGAGCTTTCATAAGATGAATTATAACAAAAAAGGAAGAATCCTTACTT
>CAZLAG010000048.1:0-3586 GCA_964557475.1 uncultured Gammaproteobacteria bacterium | reverse complement strand
TATCTCTTAAAGAAATTGAAGCAGCTCATACCTTAGAAGAAGTTAAAGAGGTTTATAACAACACTCCAGACAATAGTCGATCAAGAACTGTAGCTACTGAAAAAATAAAGGAATTACAATAATGATATAGTTATTGCTCAAGATATTCAATAAATATTTTTCCTTTTTCTGATATTTCATCTTCATTTTTATATTTATAACTATAAAGTCCCAGACCAGTATTTTGATCTATAGTAAATACTGAAAAACTTATTTTTTTATTATTAAATTCATCTAATAGTAATTTAAAACATTGCAAATCTTCGTCTGAACCAAAATCTTTTTGATGGACTCCACCGAATTCACCAAACATAAGAGGTAATTTTTTATCTAAATTATTTTGTATTTTACAATATTCAAATTTTAAATTTTCCTTATTTTTTGCGGGATAATAATGAACATCATATAAAATATTTTTTTCATTAATTGGATTTTCCAAATAAGGCTTTAAATTTGAGCCCCAATCAATTCCATTAATAACTATAATTGCATTATCTTTGTTTTTTCTAATTACATTTATTAGTTCATATTGTTTTTGAACAATTTTTTTTATTTCTATTCCATGAGGTTCAGCGCCAGTTCCATATAAAACATTATCATAAGATTTTAATTGTCTAGAAAAATAAAACATTAAATCATCAAGCCTATCATCATTAGATCCATATTTAATTTCTTTGGCATTTTTTCCATTCATTGTATAAACTTCATTCACTACCGGATAAAGTAGAACATAAATATTATTTGAATTAGCCCATTCCACTAAATCAACTATTTCTTTTTTTCGTGAATTCAAAATTTTTGGTGTATCTAGGTATAAAACTATCAAATTAACACCTTTTTTCTGAAAAAATAATATTTTTTCCTTTAAAATATCTAAATTATCATAAATTTTATTTTTGTCCCGAAACTCATTTGAAACTACTCCTTTTAATTGAACCTCTTCACCATATTTATTAAAAATTTTTAATCCTTCAACGTGAATTTCCATAAAATTTCTTTTAACCAGTTCGTCTGAAGAATAAGTTTTTCCAATTTTTATATAGTTATATATTGGGGGTAAAAATGAAAGCCATATAATGGTTAAACTAAATAAAATATTTTTAAAAATCTGCCAGATCATTAATTAATCTTATCAAGTAATAAATTGGACTTATTCATTAAAATCAGTCATAATTGTTTATGACAAATTTACATCAAGTATACAAATGTCCTATCTGTGGCAATATCGTTGAAGTTTTACATGCTGGTGGTGGGGAGTTAGTTTGCTGTGGTCAACCCATGGAATTATTAACCCCAAAAGTTGAAGATGTTGGATTTGAAAAACATCTCCCAGTTGTTGAAATGACCGATGGGAAGGTTATTGTAAAAGTTGGTTCAATTCCACATCCTATGGAAGAAGCTCATTTTATTGAATGGATTGAAGTAATTGCTAATGATAAAGTTTATAAAAAATTTCTAAAACCAGGTCAAGAACCTGTCGCTATTTTTGATCTAACAGCAGATACCGTTATCGCTCGATGTTTCTGTAATATTCATGGTCTTTGGCAAAAATAATAAATTAATTATTAGAAATCAAAAAAAATGAAAAATACAAAAAAACCAGCTGAAAACTGTTGTGAAGCAGAAAATTGTTGTACTGAAAAAAATCATTGCAAATGTGGTTGCCATAAAGGTGGTAATAGTTGCGCCATCTACGGTTTAGGTGTTGTTGGTTCTTTATTTTATTTTCTTTCTGGAGTTAGTGGCTTTAGTCCAATTTTATTAGCTATTGGTAAATCATTTTTTTGGCCAGCAGTTTTAATCTTTAGAATTTTTACTGACCTTAAACTATAAACTGAAATGATTAAAACTCTGCTTACGGGTTTTATACTTGGTCTCATTTTAATATTGTTTGTTCCGGCAACTTTAATTCTAGCCTCTTGGAATGCTGTTCCTGGGGATTCAATTTATTCTGTAAAAGTTGGTTTAGAAAAAACTATTCTTGGAATTACTCCATCGGATAATTTAAAAACCACATTAGAAATAAAATATACCGAAAGGCGTTTTTCTGAAGTTGAAAAAATTATTAGTTCAAATACTAATAAACAAGAAGAAAATTTAAATGAAAGTCTAGCTAATCTTACTAATCAAGCCATTGCTTCCAAAAACAGTCTTCAAAAAATTCAAAACTCTGAAGAAAAAACAATTCAAACTGAAAATCTTATTGCTACTCTAGAATCTATTTCTGTAAAAATCGAAGAAAAAAAACAGACTTCTGATACAAATATCAATCCAACTAAAGTTTCTACTAAAATACCAACTAAAATTCCTACCAACACTCCTGAAGTTGCCAAACCAAGTATTATTATTCAACCAACTACTACTGATAAACCATCTCCCACCTTCACTCCAATTCCAACATCAATTGAAAATAATAAACCTATCAACCCTCCTGATCTAGAAGACACTCAAAAGACAATCGACAAAATTATTGACGAGTTGAAAAGTGAAAGTTCAATACAATCAAATTCTGATAATAAAAAAGATAATAAACCGACAAGAGATAAAAATGATTCTAGTAAAAATTATATAGACAAGAATAAGGATAATAAAGATAGAAACGATCGCCGACCTTAATTATTTTCGTGGATTTTTAGATACAAAGTCTTTTATATAATCCATTATATCTATAGTCGTTTTCCATCCCAATTCTTCTCTAGCCTTATTGCTTGGTATTTCTCCAGAATCTTGCCTACCCGAATAATCGTCTTTATATTCAATAGGTCCTCCAAAAGCATTTGCAATCTCTTCAATCGAATAAGCTTTTTGATTATTAAGTGCATATCCATCACCATTACCTTTTTCAGCCACCATTATCATTCCTTTAGCCAAATCTGTTACATAAGTAAAATTTCTTTTTTGTGTTCCTGGTTTATTGACCAGAAATTTTCCGCCATTTTTATATATATTTTCATATTTAGCAATTAAAGTTGCATATTTACCTTCACCATTTTCTCGTGGTCCAAAGGCATTGTAAAAATAACAAATAGCATAGGGGAGACTATACCATTTACCATAATTATTTATTAGATCTACATTAGTGGCTTTAGTAAAAGAATAAGGGTTAGCATTTCTTTCTTCACCATTAGTAGCAAATTTTGTACTCGAAGCTGCATAAATTAATTTTTCCACTTTTCTTTTTCGACAAAATTCTACTACTGCAAAAGTTCCCAAAATATTCATTTCATAAACTTTTTCTGGCTCATCAAAAGACGGTGAAATTCTAGCATATTCACCCAAATGAAACACCATATCTGGAGTTTCAGGAATTAATTTTTCAATATCTTTTGTATCTCCTTTTCTATATTCAGCCCCATCAATATGATTATTTTCACTACCATTAAAATAATTGTCTAAAGAAATAATTTTATCTTCAGGATTTTTTAAAATTAATTGTTCAATAATATGTGAGCCGACATGTCCAGCTCCTCCAGTCACCAATATAGTTTTTGCCATGACCTATTCTATCAAAAACCCCGCCTAATTAAAGGCGGGGTCAATTAACTCA
>CAZLAG010000047.1:0-3620 GCA_964557475.1 uncultured Gammaproteobacteria bacterium | reverse complement strand
AAAAAAATATTAGTGAAATTTCGATTACTTTATCGATGATGTTGATGAAAGATTTGTTGACTGAAGAAGACGGAAAATTTTATATCTCTTAAAGATAATTAGTCCAATCGGAAATTGGAGCGGTGTTGCCACAAATAAAATTGATAGTGAACAGAATAATTGCAGGTATTAATAAAATTAAAATAATTTTAAGAGATTTTTTGTTGAGTTGTTTTTGATAAGACAGTAATAAAAATGGATAGACCGGAGCAATATACCGACTAATATCACGATGAGCCACTAATAAAGTAGCAACTAAAAAAACTAAAGGATAAATTGCTACGATATCAAATTTATATTTTTTAATAAGCTTATAGACTCCATAAATGGCTAATAAAAAAATATAAACTACATCTTCTAACCAAATAGTATTAATCCAAGATTTGGTACTGATAAAAACTAAATAGGGTAAAAAATTTAAATGAAAGTTGTCACCACTTTGAAAATAAGCCCAAAAATTTCCAGTTTGAAGAAAATAAAGATAAAAAATTAAAATAACAGTAATAGGAACTAAAATGTAAGGAAAATATTTTTGAAAAACTTTTTTTAAATCTTTCGATTTTATTAATTCGTAAATAGCGATAACTCCATATGAAGCTAATAATAAAATTCCGGGACTTTTGAAGCTTTGAGCTAAAGCGGCAAAAATAGCCGAAAGCCAAATTTTGTCTTTTTTAAAAAATAAAATTGAGGTAATAGTAGTGGCCAAAAACCAAGTTTCAGGGGCGCCAATTAAACGTAAAACTAAAAATCGAGCCGGGAAAAATAAAAATAAAACAGTTAACCAAAAAGATTTTTTTGAATCGATAAATAACTTAAAAAATTCAAACAAAACAATACTCAAAAAAATTGATCCAAGAAGAGTAGAAAAAAGCATAGCTTTCGGACCAGTTGTAAAATTGTTAAATAATTTTATTAGGATGGGAAAAGCTGGCAAATGAGCTGGATAATATTCTAAACTTTGAGGTAAAGAAAAATTTGGACCGATACAATTTTTGTTGTAGCCACATTTTGATATGACCATATAATTAGGGCCGTCATAATTAGCAAAAACAGTTTCTAAAGTGACATTATTAAATCCGATTTTTCCTGGTATATTAAAATAAAAAATTAGCCAAAAAAATAAAGCAGAAAGTATGGTTAAGGTAATAAGATTAAAATGATCTTTGAATTTGGTAAAATACATCTGTCTTTATTTTACAACATCAGGCCCTATCGTCTAGCGGTTAGGACAGTAGATTCTCATTCTACTAACCGGGGTTCGATTCCCCGTGGGGTCACTGGTTTTGAAATTTATTTTATAAAATTAAATGATCTCTTGAAAAAGAAATAGTGATTTTGTCGCCTTGTTTTTTTATTATAGCTGTGAACTCATATTGAAAATGCCTGCTGATCTATCATATTTTATAGATTCTTCCATTATAATGGAATAACCACGAACTGTACTAAAATCTACACTGGGGTTGATAGCTAAAAGATAAGCAATTCTATCAGCGACTTCATTTGAGTTCGTTAAAATATCTTTTGAATGAACCTCTGGCCAGTCTAATTCGTAGTGACTGTTTTCTGTTTTTGTAATACATATACTATGTGGAATATAACTATCACCATAATCACTGTCGTGATGATATGAAAGGCCATAAAGTAATTCCACACGATCAATATAAAATCCTATTTTTGCAGGAATAATTTTTCTTTTCGAGAATTTTCCTGGAGTATCTGTTTTAGCAAATGTTAATATTCGATTATCAATAATTTCCTGAAAAATTTCTAGAATTCCTGTTCCTGCAAAGTTTTCTTTTGTTTTTCGGACTCGTTCTTGAATTTCTTGTTGTTTTTTAATTTCTTCTTGTCTTTGTCTATCTGATTCTTGTTGTTGCTGTTGTTGGCGAGTTACTAAATCAGCTTGTCTTTGACTTTCTGCTTGTTGTCTAAAATAATTTATTCTATCTACAAAACTTCTTTCTTGTGACATATATCAGAGTGTGTCATATGTATACATAAAATCAATAAGTATGCAAAGTTAGGTTAAATGTGTACTTAGTGTGTATAAATTGTCTACAAAAGTGTTCCATTTAAGATACAATAAGGTCACAGCTATTTTTAGTCTTGTGGTTTTTCAATTTCCAAAACTAAATTTTTGTCTTGAAGTGATATCTCTTTAATACTTACTTTACCTTGTAAGGAATCTTCAATAATTGCTTTTAAAAAAGTCTTGAAAGGTAATTCATCTTCTACTCCAAAAGCAACAAGAGTGCGTTGTTTTGCTTTTTCATCGCCACTAATTTCTGCTGGAGTCTCGTCAGATAAAAATCCGTTTTTATTATTATTTAAACAACCTTTGATAGTAAGATTAGTTCTACCACCTTCTAAATCGGAAATAGTATACGAAGAGGTAATACTTAACCCTTGAGATGTAATTTCAAATTTAGAATCTGAAAGTAGTTCTGGTTCATCTTCCGATTCATCAAATTCAGCCTGTCTTTTGAATAAATCATTTAATTGTTCCATTGTTACAGGATATTTAGCTGGACTTTTTTCTTTTTCAACTATATTTACAAGTTGAGAATGTATTGGTTCAAAATTTGATTTGTCAATTTCTGTCATAAGTTATTTTACTTTAGTTAATTAATTAACACCAATTATCTAATTCCCTTGCAGTGGGTCTTGGGTCATATTAGTCTTATAAGATTGTTTTATTGACTGTTTAATGTTACAATTCCCCAACTTATTGAACAATTTATTGTTTTTTAAGATTTCTTCTTCTTGCACTTTTTACATTTCTTACACCTACACATAATAATGAAAGGATGTTTTTCATGAAAGAATTTTTTGATCAAGTTAGGAAAATGGTCGAATCTTTTGTCGAGACGATGTTAAAGCTTGATGACGCAAAAGAAGGTTTGACTGTCCTTGTTTACAGAGGGAAAAAGGATACCCTTTTTAGGGATCTACTCCCTGTATGGAAAAATGTTTTTGGCGCAGCTACCAACGAAAAAAGCCTTGGTATCGCCATGGACAAAGCAAAGGCTTCTTGGGAAACCGGACGCGACAGCAGAGAGCTTTCAGAAGCAACATGGTTCATGAACAAAAACGACATTTGTGTCTGGCCGGGCGCAATATGCTTCACTGACAACAGAACGGATACACGTACTGTTGTTGCTGTTTCGGGTTTAACTGGCCGTCATGATGAGACACTGGCTCGTATCGTCTTCGAAATTATCAACACAATTTCTGACGACATAGCTAAAACAGCAGTCGAAAACGACGATGGCGGCGGTATCTACCACATCGCATAAAACCGTTCATTAGTGCAGAAGAAGAAACATGGGCTTCGGATGAGAAGTTTTTTGGGTAACACCAAAATACTTTTCTCCGAGGCCTTGTTTTTTATGCTTTTAATAATTTTAAATGATAAAATTATCCAGAATGTCAGACAAAATAATATTGGCCTCTGGTTCAAGACAAAGAAGATTAATCATGAGTGCTTTGGGATTGGAATATGAAATAATTCCTGCAGATATTAATGAAAAAGCAATTCGAGATGAAGATTTGGAAAAAAGAGCCGAAAATATTGCTAG
>CAZLAG010000046.1:0-3629 GCA_964557475.1 uncultured Gammaproteobacteria bacterium | reverse complement strand
ATAAGGTTCGATAGTTAAAAAGATTTCGTTGATTAAATTCTCTTTTAGAAAAAGCGAATATATTTGACTACCTCCTAAAATTAAAATTTGATTATATTTGGAAAAATATTTGGATGAAATTTCTGTTGGAGTTAGAGATATAAATTCTAGATGCTTGGGAATATTTAAATGAGAATATTTTTTTGGGTTTTTGGTTAGAACTAATCTAAGTGGACCATTTTTTAAATCCATTTTTGAAGAATTAATTTCAAACGTCTTTCGACCAATAATAACTAGATCAGAGCTACTAACTAATTTTTTAAAATATTGTTTATCTTCGGACGAACTCCAAGAAAAAGAGTCACCATTTTCTCCGTTTGTAATTTTATTGTTAATCGAACTGACAGCAACAAGAATAACTTTTGACATATGTAATTATAACCAAAAAGGGCGGACACAAGGTCCGCCCCTACAAATTTAAAAAAAGGTTTATTTAACCATTTTTTTGATTTTGGTACCTGGAATGTAGCGAGGCATTCGGCGAGCAACAATTTTTTTGGATTCTTTTGATCCAATAGCTTTGATGGTCTTAGCTTTGAACATTTTGGTTTTGAAAGTTCCAAAACCGGACAATTTAACAGTTTCACCGCTAGCAAGAGCTTTCATCACTTCGGAAAGGAAAGTTTCAACGGCTTGTTTGGCAGCTTTTTTGCTGAGCTTGGCTTTTTGAGAGACAGACTCAATGAGATCTTTTTTAGTCATTTGATTATTTTTTTTAATTAATAATTAATTTAATAATAACGGAATATATGGAAAAAGCAAGTAAATTTAATCTTCTTTTACCGCATTTTTGTTGATTTTACTGCCAACGATCACACTACTGGTACGAACTTCTCTAATAACAGTAACTTTTATTTGACCAGCCCATTTAGCTTCTTCGTCGAGTTTTTCGGCAATATTTTGACTTAAAACTTCGGCTTCAGCATCAGATATTTGACCTGGGTCAACGATAACAACAACTTCTCGACCAGCTTGATAAGCAGCTACACTAGTGACACCAGCAAAATTTTTGGCGACTTCTTCGATATTTTTCATACGTTTAAGATATTCTTCGTGAACTTCATATCGAGCACCTGGACGGGCACCAGAAGCAGCATCACCGATATAAACGATAACAGATTCAACAGATGAGAACTCCTTATCTTCATGATGTTCGGCAACACAATCAATTATTTTTTCAGGAATTTTGTATTTTCTAAGAAGATCAACACCAAGGTCGATATGAGTTCCCTCTTGATCGGTGACTACTTTACCAATGTCATGAAGTAAAGCTCCAAGTCGGACAGTGTTGACATTTGCTTTTAATTCATAAGCAACAGCAGTAGCAATTTTTGTAGCTTCAATAGTATGTTTGGCTAAGTTTTGACCATAGGAAAAACGGAATTTGTATTTACCAATTTCTTTAATTAAATCTATAGGTAAGTTGAAAGCGCCAACTTCTTGGCAAATTCTTTTTCCCTCATTAAGTAAAATCTTATCCATTTCAGTTTTTGTCTGAGCCACAACTTGTTCAATTTTTAAAGGTTGAATACGACCGTCTTTAATTAATTTTTCTAAAGAAAGACGAGCAATTTCACGTCGAGTGGAATCAAAAGAAGAAATTCGAATATCATTGGATTCATCAAGCTCCAATTCAACACCAGTAACTTTTTCAAAAGCTCGAATATTACGGCCTTCACGACCAATAATCTTTCCCTTAATGGTTTCGTCGGCTAGTGAAATTGTAGAGACAGTATATTCAGCAACATAATCAGTAAGACCGTGGCGGATATTATCAATAATAACTTCTTTGGTAATTTCTTCTTCCTTTTGTTTAATTTCATCACGAGCTTCTTCAATTTTTTTACTGATCCAAGAAGCCATTTTCTTTTCGGTACTACTTATGATCAATTGTTTAGCTTTTTCAACATCTAAACCAGAAATCGTTTCCAACTTTTCCATCTGTTTTCGATAAAGATCGTCAACATTATTTAATTTATTTCTTAGATCAAGTGATTGTTGATCTAAAGATTTTTCTTTTTGAATAAGATAACGTTCTCTTTCGTCAATTGAAGATAAACGTTGAAAAACCTCAGCTTCTTTAGTTTTAGCTTCAGCTTCAATTTTTTTGGCATTTAATAAAGCAGCTTGAACAGCGGCATCATTTTGAGGATTGACAACTGGTAATTGTTCTTCAACGGCTTTTTTAGGGGTGAAAACAACTCGGTTTTTGTCATCATCATTGGTATCGACAACTACCTTTGCTTCAACTTTGTCTACTTTTTTATTTTTTTTAGTTTTTGAATCTGTAGACTGATTAGAAAATAACCCTTTTACTTGAGACAAGAAAAAATCTAACATAAATGACCTCCATGACTTTTTATGACGCCAGAATAGAATTAAGATTTCGAACGGACTGAAGAGACTAATCTCGAAAATTTAATCAACATAAATGCTTGCGTAGATAAAAAGTTAAAAATTTTAATTTAATTAACAATTAATAAAGTTTAATAAAACGAATCATGATATTTTACTTTAAATTGATCTGGTCGTCAATTACAGCCTTGATATCAGAAATTTTGAAGCCACGACGAAAAAGACTAGCCATTATTTTCTGACGATAATTAAAATCTCCAAGATCTTTTGGAATTATTTTCTTTTTATTAAAATAATTTTTGATTAGCTCTTTATCATTGTCAATGCCCAATTGATCCGTAATATAGGGAGATGTCTCAATCCCCTGTTGTGATAATAAATATAATATTTCGGTACGTGATTTGTGACGATTTTTGTTGATGAAATATTTAACAAAGTCTGATTGATTCAAAAGATTTTTTGAATTTATATCTGAAATTATTTCATTAATTACCGAAATAATTGAATTTGTGTCGCTAAGATTAAATTTTTTCTTAAACTTTTGAAAATAGATCTTTAATTTTAAAGTAAGTTTTTTTTCTGTCTTTGGAGAAATAGCGATTTGACGAAGAGCATATTCACGGCCTAAATAAAATAATGATTTTTCTTTAATAAGGTCGTATTGAATAGTGTCTATGTCTTGACCCTTGTGTAAAGATAATTTAACGACATCATCAATAAAAAATGGTAAATAAGAACCATCTGAGAAAATTAGGTTTACTCGATTGGTAATTCGACTAGCTTTTATGTTAGACAGCTGCAGCATCTCTTACTTTTTGCCAAATTTTATCTTGGATTTCTTTAAATACTTTTGGATTTTCTTTAAAATATTTTTTGACTGCTTCACGACCTTGAATATTTTGATCGCCAACTTTAAAGAAAGCACCAGCTTTGGTAATTATTTCATATTGGACACCTAAATCAACAACACTACCAGTGTTGGATATACCTTCGGTATTCATAATGTCGAATTCGGCTTCTTTAAACGGTGGGGCAACTTTATTTTTGATAATTCTAGCGCGATGTTGAGATCCAATAGATTCACCGGCAGCAGTTTTAATATTGGCAATTTTACGTAAATCAATTCTGACTGAAGCATAAAATTTAAGAGCTAAACCACCAGGAGTAGTTTCGGGATTACCAAACATAACACCGATCTTTTGGCGAATTTGATTGGTAAAAATAACTACAGCTTT
>CAZLAG010000045.1:0-3904 GCA_964557475.1 uncultured Gammaproteobacteria bacterium | reverse complement strand
TTGGTAAATGGAGAAAGTGTGTTTGTGGGTTTAGCTAGAAAATTGGGTACAATATCCCCTATCTGGTTTATATTATCAACCATAATACCGTGGATGTGGCCAGGAATCGTATTATCTTCAGCTATTTTAATAGCTAATGTTTTTGGTGTAAGTCATCCTGATTTGATGGCCATAATAATGTTGTTGTTGATTGGAACAATACTAAGTTTTGGAAGAGTTTATAAAACACAAGAAAGATTACAAAAAATTTTAATTTATATTGGAGTACCATTAATTTTAATTTTGGCTGGATTTTTGGCTAAAGGACATGATTGGCAAGCTTTGAGTCGAGGTCTAATAGGTAATGGTGATGGTTTTTGGTTTATACCAGCAAGTCTGTCTTTAATGACTTTTTTGGGGGCTTTTGCTTATTCTGGAGCTGGTGGAAATTTAAATTTAGCCCAATCTTTTTATATTAGAGAAAAGGAATATGGTATGGGTAAGTATGGTACTAAAATAACATCGTTATTGAGAAAAAATAAAACTAATTTATCTTTGGAAGGTAAAACTTTTTTGATCAATAAAGAAAATTTAAAAACTTTTAAAGATTGGTGGAAAAAAATTAATTTGGAACATCTTTTAGTTTTTTGGTTGACTGGAGCGACAACAATTTTAATGTTGAGTTTATTGGCTTTTTCAACTGTCTATCAAACAACAAAAGGGTCTAGTGGAATTAATTTTTTGTTTGAAGAGTCGACTATGATTGGAGCTAATACTTGGTCAATCGTAGGAATAATATTTTTAGTATTAGTAGGAATAATGTTATTTTTTACCCAACTTTCGGTGATGGATGCCACGGCTCGAATAAATTCTGAGAATTTAGTAATTATTAATCAAGATCGTTTTAAAATAGAACATTTGTCTTATTTTTATCATGCTTTTTTGTGGGCTCAAATATTTTTAGGAATAATAGTTTTATTGTTGGGTTTTGATCAACCACTTCAATTGGTAACGTTAAGTGCCTTTTTGAATGCAATGACCATGTTGGTCTACACAGTAGCTATTTTGTGGTTAAATCAAAAAACTTTGGCAAAAGAATTACGACCAGTGTGGTGGAGAAAAACAATCTTAATTTTGATAATCTTATTTTTTGCTAGCTTTACTGGATTGATTTTATTTGGCTAGTTTGTCAAAAAGATAAATTTTACGGTTTTCTATCTCTGTAAGACTATTGATTTTTTTGTTTCCAAATTGATCTAACTCCCATAGTTTTAAATTGGTGATGTTGTCGTGATTATTATTTTCTTGAATAATAAGGATTTGATTGGATTGATTAAATGCATCTGGATTTAAGATTTGATATCCATTTATTTTTAAGAAATATCGATAACCCCAACCTAAAACAGCAATCGGAGTATCGTTTGGATTGAGAATATTAATTGAAGAGTTAACATTTTTGAAAATATCAGAGTGTATTAATTCTTGAGTGAAATTTCGATAGGTATTAATACTTTGATTACTATTTTGGTAAATATATTTTGGTATTTTAATTAAATTTAAAATGATTAAAGACAAAAATAATAAATTTGCTAAAAACTTCTTTTGATAAATGTCATTGAGAATTAGGATTATAGATATTTGAATAGATAATATAAAAGGTAAAAAGTAATGAATAGCTAATTGAGATTTGGCCAATAAACCAAGTAAAACAAAACTAATAACACTTGAAAGACTATATATTTTGGTTAATTGATTTATTTTTTTCCATTTTAAAATAAGCAATAAAATAGCTAATGAATAAATTATCAATATGGGGATAGTGGTCCAATTGGTTAAATATTTTTGAAATAAACTGAAATTTATTAAAATGTTGTCTGATCCAGTTGGTGAATTGGTTAAATTTTTATTATCGACAAACGAAAGATAAGATTTATCAATAAATGTATTTTTAAACTGAATAAAGTTATGTCTGGCTTCAAAAAGAATAGTGGGAGAAAAAGAGATCAATATTCCTATACCTATCAAAAAACATTGGATCATTTTGATCCATTTTTTTTGAAAAAAATAACTAATACTGGTGACTAGTAATAAAGGGGCAAAAACAAATAGATTTACTAGGTGAAAATTAATAATAATTCCTGCCAAAAATCCATATAAAATTGATAGCCAAAATTTACTTTTATCTATAATCAATGGAAAAGAAATAAGAATTAAAAACAATATACCTAAATAAGAAAAAGCATTTCCTGGTTGTCGACTTGAATAAATTAGATAAGGACTAGTAAATACCCACAATCCCCCAAAAATCATTAAATACTTATTTTTTATTTTGACTAAATTAATGAATATTAAATATAAAGCGAAACTTAATAAAAAAATTAAACTATTAAAAATTACAATAGCTTCGGGTTTTAAATTAAATATTTTTAAAACTGGAGCAAAAAGATAATAATAATAGGGCCCAGAAAATATACCGCCAAAACTAAGTTTTGGTCCAATTAAGGTCATTTTCCCTTGAGTAATTTGAAATATATCATTTAAATCACGTCCAAAATCTGAATTAAGACTAAATGAGGGAATTAAATTATATAAATAGATGATGGAAACAAATAAAAATGAAACAATAGAAAATATGAAGTATTGGTATTTTTTTATATTTTTCATTTAAAAAAGTTCTTTTTGTACAAATAGGTATTATCTATTATAATTTAACCACTTATGAAAAAAATAGCAGTAATGGGAGTTGGATATGTTGGTTTAGTAACCGGTACTTGTTTGGCAGAAATGGGTAATGAAGTAATTGGAGTGGATATTGACAGAGATAGAGTTAAAAAATTAAATAGAGGAATTATTCCTATTTATGAACAAGGTTTGGAAGAATTGGTTAAAGAAAATCGAAAGCAAAAAAGATTGTCGTTTACTACGGATACAGAAAAAGCAGTTAAATGGGCCGATGTAGTGTTTATTGCTGTGGGGACTCCTTCCCTACCTGATGGTGGTGTCAATTTGGAATATGTAAAATCAGCAGCTGAAATGATTGGTAAAAATATGAATGATTATAAAGTGATTATTAATAAATCAACTGTACCAATTGGAACTGGGGAAAGTGTGGAGAGAATAATAAAGAATTTTTATAGTGGTGAATTTGATGTAGTGTCTAACCCTGAATTTTTAAGGGAAGGTTCGGCAGTTTATGATTGTTTAAATCCAAATAGAATTGTGATTGGAAACGAATCGAAACGAGCTGGAGAAATTGTGATGGATTTGTATAAAAATTTAAAAACAGAATTTGTGTTGACCAATGTAAAAACAGCCGAATTAATTAAATATGCTTCCAATGCTATGTTGGCCACAGAGATTTCTTTTATTAATTCAATTGCTAATATTTGCGAAAAAGTTGGAGCTGATGTTGATGAAGTGGCTCATGGAATGATGCTGGATGAAAGAATTGGTAAAAAAGCTTTTTTACATGCTGGAGTTGGTTATGGTGGGTCATGTTTTCCAAAAGATGTTAAAGGATTAATCCAAATTTCTCAGGAAAACAATGTTCGTTTTTCAATTCTTGAAGCAGTCGAAAATACTAATGATGCTCAAAAACAATCTTTATTATCAAAAATTCAAAAACTTTTAGGAGAAGATTTGGCTAATAAAAAAATAACAGTTTGGGGTTTGGCTTTTAAACCGCATACTGATGATGTTCGTGAGGCACCATCGTTGACAGTGATTAAACAATTACTAGACAGAGGTGTTGAAGTAAAAGTATTTGATCCAATTGCCAAAGAACAAGCCAAAAAAATATTGGATGGTAAGGTGATTTATGAAGATGATTTAATGAAATCTGTAAGTGGTGCTGATTGCTTGATGATAGTAACTGAATGGCCAGAATTTAAAGAAGTTGATTTGGAGAAAATAAAATCATTAATGA
>CAZLAG010000044.1:3107-4202 GCA_964557475.1 uncultured Gammaproteobacteria bacterium | reverse complement strand
TTATAATTTTTTCTAAACTAGAGAAATTTAACTAATTCTTGTGTATTAAGATGAAGATTTAGATTTTGCATTTCTGATTTTGAAAAAAAGTTTATTTCCACACTTTCTTCGGGATCATTTTTAAAATTAAGTGAATCAATTTCAACTTTAAACACTAGAGTTATCTTTGGGATTAAATTACCATTTTTATTTTCAACAAATGTCCATACATATAAAGGTTGAGAAGATATTTCAATCACTTTTACTCCTAGTTCTTCATTTAACTCTCTAGAAATTCCAGCCGAAAAAGATTCTCCAACTTTCAATCCACCACCAGGCAAACTCCATCTTCCATCAGCCTCTTTTACCAAAAGTACTTTCTCATTTTTTAAAATTAAAGCCATTACTGACACTCTGTAAAAACAATTAGGTAATGTATTGTTCATTAGCAAATTATACCCGTTAAACTTGGTACAATTAATTAGTTATTTATTTCAAATAAAAAATGAAAAAATATTTAATTCTGTCTTTTTTGTTTTTATTAGTTGTCACTCCAGTCGTTGCCAAAGGAGCTCCTAGTACATCTGGACAACAAATGAATTCAAGTTCAACTGTTACTGCAAATCCAACCAATAAACCAACTGTTTCTCCAACAGGTAATCAATTAAAAAATAAAAATGAAGTTAAGACTAAAAATCAAGGTGAAGAAAAACAAATTGAAGTTAAAACCGAAGAGTCTGAAGAATTGACTCAAAAAGTTTCAGACCAAGTTCATGAATTAATTGATACTGTTGGTGTCAAAAAAGGAATTGGTCAGCAAGTTAAGGAGATTGCTCAAAATCAAATTAAAACCCAAGAAAATATTAAAAGTAGTTTGGCTCAACTTCAACTTCGTAAATATTTTGTCAAATTTTTTATCGGATCCGATAAAAAAGCTGTCAAAGATGCTGAAGAACAATTAGAGCAAAGTAAACTGATTATTCAACAACTTGAAGAATTAAAATTAAAAACCAAAAACACCGCCGACATTCAACAACTTCAAGAGACCATTGATTTAATTACTTACCAAAATACTTCTCTCCAAGAAAAAATTGATGTTGAAAATCAATCAAAAGG
>CAZLAG010000044.1:0-3007 GCA_964557475.1 uncultured Gammaproteobacteria bacterium | reverse complement strand
AAATTGAGTTTATAAAAATGGTTTGAATTTTTTTTCAAAACTGCTAAGATACTATCTTCATGATTACTAAATTGGGAAAACAAAAATTAGAACAAAAAATAAAGGATCTTAAGGCAGAATTACTCACAACTTATGAAAAAAGAAGTGAGGCTGCTGAAGAAGGAGATCTTAAAGAAAATTCCGCCTATATTGCTTATGGCGAACAATCTCATGTTCTCAACGCTCAAATTATTGAACTGATTGAAGATTTAAAATCATCTATTGTTGTTGAAGCACCAACTCAGGCTGAGACTGTTGTTTTTGGTTCAAAAATTACTGTTCGTTTTGAAAACGACCAACGGGTTAGCACTTTTGTCTTGGTTGGTAAAAATGATGCTCGCATTTTTCCTGATTGGATTTCCATTGAAAGTCCTTTGGGTATTGCTACTTTAAATCACAAAAAGGGTGATAGGGTTGAAGTTAACGATCAAATAGTTTCTATTTTAGATATTGCTATTGGCAATATCTAAATTTGATAAACTCTGTTATGGTAGAAAAACCAAATACTCATCACCAAGTAAATTGGCAAGAAGTGGCCGATAAATTAAACAATTTAGCTTCTGTTGATGGTGGTTTTACCAAAGCTGCTAGGGGAATACTAAAACTAGATGATGGTCAGGAAGTTTTTGTTAAACAAGGTAGTGACCCAGAAACTTGTAAACGAGCTCAAAAAGAAGTTAAAGTTTATCGATTTTTAGAATCACATAATTATTCTTTTATTCCTCAATTATTATCCGCCAGTCCAGACGAATCTGGTTTTGTTTTATCGGCTCATTTACCCAAAGATGGTTGGGATTGGAAAGGTAATTGGACCTCAGCCAGAGTTACTAAAACTCTAGAAGCTATGGATGTTCTTTCTGAATTAAAACCAGATAGCGAAAGTTTAGATTTATTTTTAGAAAAATTTATTAATCAAGACAGTGACGGTTGGTTACCGCTTTTAAATTCAGATCAACTTCAACAAAATTTATTTCAGAAACTTCATCAACAAAATTTAGATTTTGATCTAAAAAAAGAAGCAACTAAAAGTAAATTTATTTTTCAAGACACTCATCTTGTTCACAATGATGTTAGATCTGATAATTGTGCTTGGAATAAAAATTTAAATCAAATTTGTCTAATTGATTGGGATTGGTGTCAAATCGGTGATCGTCGAATTGATATTGCTGCTACTTTAATAGACATCGCTTCTAGTGGTTTTGATATTTCACCATTTTATTCAAGACTTGATGCTGGTGCACTTCATTGGTTAGTAGGTTATTGGTTTAAATCAGCTGCTTCTCCTGGCCCTGACAAACTAAGAGATTTTCAATTAAATTCTGGTCTCAAAGCTTGGGAATTATTTAATCTAGTCAAATAAATTAAATTAATCCCATAAAATTGACTTATTTTTGGTTTTTAGTAAAATTCATCAGTTTTATTTTTTACAAATAATTTAGCTTTATTTGAAAAAATAAACGCACCTTAATTCTTAAATATTTTCTCTAATGAGAAATATTATGTGTATTAACAATTAATACTTATACTGTTTCTCATTAAGAGAACAATCAGATTAAATTAGAAAGAAAGAAAGAAAGGAAAGAAGTTGTATGTTACAAATTAGAGTAGTTCCGGGTAATATTACCGAGAATCCTAATGCTATTACAATTGTCGACAATCCAGAGTTACCTCTAGAAATCTCAGTGTTCACCATTCTCGAATCAGTTTATAATACTGGTTGTCAAGAAGTTGCCATCCCTCCCATGCGCATCAGTACCAATTCACATCCTGTTGATGTGTTTGATGCTGTTTTGTCCATGAAACACGGAATTCATGAGTTTAAAAAACAATATCCCGAATCAGATATGATTCTCGATATTGTTGTCAACAATGATCTTGATCCTGAGTTACGACAACTTATCGAAGGTTTTTTAAACATTTAAGAACATCAAAGCGCCGGTAAGAAGGAAAAATTAGGTATACAGGTTAAGCCTGTTAAATTTTTCCTTCTATATACCGGCGTTTATCATTTTAAAATAGGTTATTTCATTCATTTCTCTTTTATATCTTTTCAAAGTTGCCGGATATATCAATTTAATTTTTTCCAAAATATTTTTATCCAAACTAAATTGATTAGTTTTTTCCTCCATCCAATCAATTAATTCTTTTTTAACTCCAAACACAATCCACATATTTATAAAATCATAAATTTGAACTTCATCTTTTTTATAAATATTTTTTATTACTTGATAAAAATCTTTTGTTAATTCTGACTTTTCATTATTTGGTGTTTCGCTATATTCTAAACATTTTAAATAATTTTTTATTTCAAATTTTGAAATATCATCCAAATCTTGAAACATCTTTAAACTACTTCTTATCACCCAATTTTCTGGTGATATAACTAGTTTTTCATTTCCAAATTTATCAAATAATTCTGGAAAAATTTCTTTAAAAATATCAGCTTGAATTCGATCATAAATTAAATGAGTTATCCAACCTTTTTTAAAATCATCATTTTTACAAAAATTTTCGTCATATACATCCGTCCAATGGGTAATTTTTCTATCGATTTTTGTTAAGTATCGACTATCCGGATAAACAGTTCCAGAAATATATTTATCTATATTTTTAACATCAAAACTATCTTTAATATCTAGAGCAAATCTAATATGTGTTCCCAACAAAGCCATGAGTATATTATACCCAAATTATTAATTTTGACTAAATATCCCATAATTATTGATAAATATAAAATTGTGTGATATAAAACTCTGAATGATAGAAACAAGTGAAAGTAGTCAACAAACTTCTAGTTTTATAACTAAAGAATCAACGCCACTTTCATCAATAGCTTCCTGTCCTATATTAAGAAACGGAGAATCAGAACCAATTATTCCAGAATCACCTCAAGAAGTTTTTCTTCTTGTCGGTCCAATAGCTGCAGGTAAATCTTATGTTGGTCAAATGATAGAAGAAGAGTTTCACA
>CAZLAG010000043.1:0-4539 GCA_964557475.1 uncultured Gammaproteobacteria bacterium | reverse complement strand
TCCAAACTTTTTTTGTCAGTATTTATCACTTGTCGAATAACTTCAGGAGTTTCTATAATTTCTTTAATCATAAAATGTTTATTTTTGCCTTTAGTAGAAATAGTTGATTTAAAATCGGCTGATTTAAATTTTATTTCAGAAACTTTGCCAGTTTTAAGATTAACAATTTGAGGATTGGAATTTAAAACTACCATTTCAAGATTGTTAAGATCATAATATTGAGAAACTTTGTCGCCCAAAGAAAGAGTATCTGAAGAAATAAAATAATCATTATCTTTTTTGCCAACAACTAATGGAGAACCGTTTCGAACAGCAATAATCTGATGACCAATAGAATCGAGAACAGCAATAGTATTACGACCTTCTAATTTTGGAAAAACTTGTTTAATAGATTCTAATAAATTATTAGTACTTTTTTGAGTTTCTTCAATTAATCGAACAATAACTTCAGTGTCTGTTTCTGATTCAAATTTATATTTCTTTTTGAGAAGTTGTGATTTTAATTGAGAATAATTCTCAACAATACCGTTTTGAACTAGAATAAATGATTTATCAGTGGAAAAATGAGGATGAGCATTAACTTGAGAAACACCACCGGTAGTGGCCCAACGAGTATGACCAATACCTAAATTTGTTGCTGGAAGGACAACTTTCTTAACATCTTCAATTTTGCCAATATCTTTTTGAATAAATATTTTTTTATTATCTAAAACACCGATTCCCCACGAATCATAACCACGATAGTCTAAACTTTTTAGCCCTGACAAAATAACATTAGCGGCGATATTAGAGTCGCCATTATAGCCATATATTCCACACATAATTTTGTAGCCGGAGTATGTTTAATTAATAATGATCAAAACAAAATCCGGCAAAAATCTTTGGAAAATGGCAATCGAACTATTTTCTCTTTGGACTTAAATTACTTTAAGATTTAAAGAAAATATTGAGGTTGACGATCACAACCTAAGGGTTTCCGCAGATAAATCGATTGACCCTTGTCCTCGTATTCCCGATAAATCGGGACCACACGCTCTTGTTAATAAAGCCATTTTATAAAGAACTGTCGTAGTTTGACGAAAATGATTCTAAAAGTCAAATTTATTTTAAGTGGTTAGCAATATTGGAATTGTGCTCGTCTAAGGTTTTGGCGTAATACATGACACCATCATCGCCAGTGAGATAAAAAATATAGTCGGAATTAGTCGGGTGAAAAGCGGCATAAATAGAATCATAGCCTGGATTACAAATTGGAGTTGGTGGTAATCCAGTATTTAGATAAGTATTGTAAGGAGAAATAGTAGATTTAATATCAGAGGCGATTAAATCTTCCCAATATTTAGTAGGTTTGTTTTTTGAATCACGAGCATATTGAACAGTAACATCAGACTGAAGTGGCATATTAGCATCAAGACGATTCATTAAAACCCCTGCTACTCCCTGTTTAACTTTCAGTGTCCTAGCTTCATGTTCGATAATGGAAGCCAAAACTAAGATTTGTTTGTCAGTTAATTGTGTGTTGGTAGCACCGATTTTGGCTTGAGCAAATTTTTTATCAAAATTTGTTTGAATAGTAGAAATAACTTGATCAAGAGTGAAATATTGAGGAATTAGGTAACTGTCGGGAAAAATATAACCTTCTTTTGATTTAACAGCTTTAATAAAATCAACTGATTTGATTGAGGAATCAGAAGGAAAAATGTTATTTAATTCTTCAACTCGAAGACCTTCTAATATTTTTACCCAATAATCAGTGACTCCGGCAGTGGTTAGTTTAATAGCGATATCTTTGGTTGATAAATTAGCTGATATTTTAAAATTTCCGGCTTGAATTTTTTTGTTTAAACCAAGACGATAACTATAATAAATAAAAATATATTTATTTCTGATTAATTTGGAATTTTCTAAATTTTGGGCAATAGATTTGATATTTTGACCTGATTTTACAGTAAATATTTTACTTGAAGTATCAGTAGATATCGGTCGATTGTATACAGATGTTAAAACTAGTCCAACAACTATAAAAAAAACAATTAATGAAATTAGTAAAAAGATTATTTTTTTGGCCATTTAAATTTCATCAAATAAAGCCCGACGATATTTATCTTGAGATTTGTCGTAAATAAAAATTCGGCCACATTGACAGGTGACAGTAATTTGGCCGCGAACTTCTTTTTGAATACCTTTTTTCAGAGAGGTGCCACAACCAACACATCGACCTTGAGATAATAACCAAGCTTGCATTGGAGCGATTAAATTTTTTATCATATTTTTAATAAGTATTAACTCTTCTTAATATAACTGCGGCAGAGATAGAATCAATCGATTTTTTATAGTTCTTTTTCTTTCGATTATTTTGAACAAAGATTTCGGAAGCTTCAATTGTACTAACAGCTTCTTCAACTGTTTCAATATCACATATTACCATATTTTTGAGTTCATCGACAAATTTTTTGGTGGTTTTGGCAAACTCCCCTTCTGAAATTCCAATATAAATTTTTTCAATTTTGTATTGTTCTAAAATTTGTTTAATTAGAATAAATTTATTATCGTTATTTTTTATTGAGTTGATCGGAGTGATAATTCCCTGGATAGAAATTGCTAAACCAATATTTTTACTGCCGTAATCGATAGCTAATAAGTTCATAGCCGATTATAAGGCAATTTCGCCTCTAACTACAAGTCGACGAAGATAAGTACCTGGAGGGCTACAAGTAATGATTGAAATAGTTTTATCATCATATCTTTGTTGTAAAACTGAAAAATCATCAGCTTTAACTTCAAACATTTCACTAACGATATATTTATATTCACTACCATCATAATTAATAATTATTTCATCGCCTATCTTAAGAGTGTGGAGAGTAGCAAAGATAGAAATATAAGATTTTGGATTGAAAAATTGAGGTAAGACAGAGTGGCCAAAAATAACAGTATTACCAAGTTGACCTGGTAGAGCAGTTTGAGGATACTGGATAAGACTTTTTTTCAAATCACTACTACCAATAATAACGGTGGCATCTTTTATTCCAAGTTTGGGAATAGATAAAAAATATTTACCACCATTATCATTATTAGATAAATTGCTGTCAGATTTATTAGATTCGTTAGTGAACCAATTTGATAGTTGAGTGTAATCGGTATTGTCCCCAAGAACTGAATAATTTTGATTGTAAGATTTAATTGATAAAGGATTAATAATTTGTTTTAAACTGGCGGAATATTGAATTTGAAATTTGATAATAGGGATGGTAACAAATCCAAGCAATAAAAGACCTAAAATTAAAAAAATAAGAGATAAATATTTTTTATTTTTCTTGGATTGAGTTTTGGTTTCTTTTTTTAAGTAAATATAGCTCACAAATTTTTTGATTCAATTTCAATTGAAAGATTGTTAACTCTAAAGGGCAAAAGATTTAGAGGTAAATTATTTTTAATAGTAAAATTATACGCTCGGGTAACTGTTTTTTTAATAATTTCGCTAGCTTTTGAAGTAGTTTTACCCAATAATGTTTTTTTAAGATTTTTTAGATCAATACTTGGAGTAGACAAACCTTTGATTGTTAGAGTACCTGCAGCTTGTTGAGATTCTATTTTGTCACTAGAAAATTCTAGATTAAAGTTATTAACATCAAAAATTGATTGATTGAAATTATCTTCACTAGATAAAAATTGTTTAACAACTTTTTCTTTATTCTCATTAGAGATGGTAAAAACTGAGACTGAAGCATCAACTGAAGCAGTTAATTCATCAGCTTGTTCTCCAACTTCTCGACTTAACTCTGTTTTTCCTTTTGATACTTTAGTGGTTCCTGTAATAACACCTTGAACATCACCAAGACTGTTGGTTTTTTCTTCTGTTTTTTTGGTTATATCATTATCAATTTGAGATTCAACATTAATTTTATCTTGGCTACTAACAGCTTGAATTTGTTCTTTACTTCCACCTGACAGAGCAGAGACAACTTTAGCAATAAGTATTGAATCAGAAACTTTTTCAAAAGTTAATTGAGTATTACCTGATAAATTGTATTCTGATCCTATATTGGTAGCAATTATGGTTGTTTTTGTTTGGCCTAATTTTATAACTCCTTCATCTAAGTTAGAACTACTAGAAGCAATAGAAACACTAGTGGTCAATTCAAACTTTTTACCCGAACCATCGACCAAAACACTTCCATTAGGAATCGATTGAGATTTATTTGATTTGTTGTAAACAACGATTTCACCTTTGGCTTTTTCTCCAACTGTTTTTTGACCAGTAGTGGTTGTTTTACTAGAGGCTTTAACATCAAAACTTTCTTTATCCACAGGAATAATAGATTTAGATAAACCATCAATACTACCATCTACTAAAAGAGTAACTGGAATTTTCTTTTCAAAAGAATAAGGTGTCAAAAATAAAGTAATTGTTGTTTTGGAAAGAAATAATATACCAAAAGAAACGACGGATATAAAAATCAAACCAATCCAAATTAAATTATTGGCCTTAGGTTTTTTAAAATTAAATTTAGGTAATTTAATATTTTTAATAAAAGA
>CAZLAG010000042.1:0-4546 GCA_964557475.1 uncultured Gammaproteobacteria bacterium | reverse complement strand
TAGCTAACTGCATTATATTATATAAATGTTATTTTTTCTTATTTTTCCAAATAACGTTGTTGTAGATTATCCAATTTAAAGGAATAGTTAAGCCAAAAATAGCGATAATTTGATAAAGGAATAAATGGTCCCCAAATAATGTAGTAAGTATAGAAATAACAACAGAAGGAATAATTATTCCACTAACAACCGAAGACAGGTTGAAGGTAAGAAATTTGGAAACCAATTTATTTTTATCAGTAATCTTTTCTTTAGAAAAAGTCCAAAGATTATTAAAAGTAAAATTAGAAATAATAGATATTTCGGCAGCCATAGCATTACAAAGACCGTTTAATAAACTGATATTGGCTTCTGGTGTAATTAGAATTGATTTAAAAATTTTGGCACCAACAGTATTAATAACAAAACCAACACCACCAACAGTACCAAATTTAAGAAATTTTTGAGTAAAATCATCTTGCCAACGAAGTAGAAAAGCAACTCTAAAAATATCCTTAGCAGTTTTTGATTCTATTTTTGATTCCCCGGCATTACGAACATGAAATTGAAGAGGAACTTCTTTAAATTTGGCTCCCATTTTTAAAGTTTGAAAAAGAAGTTGAAGCTTATAACCAAAACTTTTGGTGAGTAAATGACTGTAATCCATATCCATTTTGTCAATAAATCCCTTAACTCTGGTAACTTTTAAACCAGTAGTTGGATCGGTAACTTTAAAAAAGTTTTTAAACGGAAAGAACATCATAAAACGAGCAGTCAAACCACCAACTTCAGAAAAGAAAACTCGTTTAAAACCCCAACCTTTTGGATTTGAACCACCTTTTATTTTACGAGACCCAATAACATAGTCGTAGCCATCTTCCATAGCTTTTAACATAACAGGAATGGTTTCTGGTGGATGTTGAAAATCACCATCAAATTCAAAAACATAGTCAGCTTTTAATTTTTCCATGGAATATTTAAATCCCTTAAGATAAGCAGCACCAATACCATCTTTACTAGTTTCGGTAAAAAGGAAAGTATTAGAATATTTTTTAGCTTCTTTTTCGACAACTTTTCCGGTACCGTCTGGAGAATTTCCATCAACAACTAATATTTTCATTTGCCAATCTTCTTGTAAGTCGTTTTTTTTATTTTTAATGTCAATAAATGTTTTGGTGTTTAAATATTCAATCATTCTGCCAATATTGTCGGCTTCGTTATAAGTAGGGATGACAATTACAGCAACAGGGTTTGATTTTTTTGTAGTCATATAAAAAGAGTATAACCCAAAATGGTAAAATAAACTCATGAAAATAGACGTTTTAACCTTGTTTCCAAAAATGTTTCAATCCCCTTTTGAGGAAAGTATTATTAGTAGAGCAATTAAAAATAAAATTCTTGATTTAAATTTGTACAATTTACGAGAATTTAGTATTGATAATTATGGTAGTGTAGACGATAAACCTTTTGGCGGCGGACTAGGAATGTTGATTAGACCTGAACCAGTATTTGATGGATTAACAAAAATATTAAATAAATCTCCATTTGAAAAAAGAGATAATTCTAAAACTAAAATAATTATGATGTCGGCTAGAGGGAAAAAATTTGATCAAGCAAAAGCTGAAGAATTATCAAAGTTAGACCATTTAATAATATTAGCCGGTCACTATGAAGGTTTTGATCAAAGAATAAGTGATTATATGATTGATGAAGAAATATCTATGGGTGAATATGTTTTAACTGGAGGAGAATTGCCAGCAATGGTAATAATTGATGCCGTAACTAGATTGTTGCCTGGAGTATTAGGAAAAGACGATTCAAGTCATGATGAAAGTTGGTCCGAGGTTGAAATTGATGGTAAAAAAATTAGGACAAAAGAATATCCACAATACACGAGACCTCAAGAATTTATGGGATATAAAGTACCTGATGTATTGGTAAGTGGTGATCCTAAAAAAATAAAAGAATGGCAACTAGAAAAACGTACCAGTAAATAAAATAATTCCAAACAAAATAAAAACAAGATATTCAACAATTATAGAAAGGCTAAGATCCCCTCGATGATAATGATGATATAAACTCCAGAAAAAATAACCAGCACCAAGAGTAACGACAATAAATCGGCGATTAGAATCAGAAAGACTGGCAAAAAAATAAAAACAAATTCCAATAATAAAAAATAGAGCTAAAAAAAGATATTCTAATGGCTTCTTTTTAACTTCTGGAGGAATAATCATATTAAAAAATAGCTCCTTGTTGACTAGTAATAATTAACAGAAGAATCATAAAAAGAAATCCTATATGACCAATATTTGATCCAGTAAGTCGATGATGATTATTTTTTAAAGTAACAAATCCATCAATAAACAAAACAGTAATAATTAAACTAAAAAGAATTAGGCTAATAATTTTATTTAACAAAAGTGGATTAACAAGTTTTTTCTCTTGAGATAAAACTTCTGGAGTTTGAGGTAATGAAATAATTTCTTGATTATTATTTAAAGTTGTTTCTTGTGTTTGTGAATCGGCTGGAAGTGTTACCTCAGTATTTTGTTTGGTATTAACATTCTTAGTATCAGGAGTAATAGCCACAAGTGGAGTTGCAAAATGTTGAACTACTAAAGTAGTTTTTATACCACCTAAAACACCATTAACAACACCAATACCAATTTCTTGATATTTTGAATTAACGATATTATCGCGATGAGTAGGTGAATTCATCCAAGCTTTCATTAAAGAATCAGTGTCATAAAAATCACGAGCTAAATTTTCACCAGCAACAGAATATTTATACCCAACTGATTTAAAGAAATCCCAAGGGGTAGTACCTGTTGGAGAAGTATGAGCCCAATAATTATTGGAAAACATATCTTGAGCTTTTTTGGTAGCAGATTCTGATAAAAGTGCATTATATTTTAGAGGTGAAAGTCCGAGTTCTTGTCGTTTTTGATTGGTTTGATCAATAACTTTTTGAACAGTAATTTCTGAAGAATAACCAAGTATTCCTGGCTTGATAACACCAATAAATTTAATTAATGAATGATTAAAAAGATAAAAGGCAATCAAAATTAATAAAGTATTGGTCCGCAAAAGAGCAGAACGATGATTATTTTTTTCTAAAGGTAAAAACCAGTGTTTCCAAAAGTATTTCACTATTTAAGTATATTCTTTTTTGATAAATATTTAATGATTAAAAGACCAATAATAATTCCAGCTAAATCAAAAAAAGTATCACGTAATTTAGCTGTTCTACCTGGAACAAAGTATTGATGAAATTCATCGGTAAATGAATATAAATAAGAAATTAGAAATGAAAAATTAATTTTTCTTAAAGCTATAAACCAAGAAATAAATAAAATAGCATATTCAATTAAATGAAAAGATTTTAAAATTGCAAATCTAAGCCAATAAGAATCACCGCCAATTCCGGTAGTTTGACGTGAAGAAAAATAAAAAATTACTCCCATCCAGATAATAGCTGGTAAAAATCTTATTATTTTTTTCATGATTTCTTAAGTTTAGAGATTACGACTGGACTTAGCAAGAGAATTGCTCCACCAAAAATTAGAATAATAGGGAGAAAATTTTGTTTAGTTGAATTATCTGATTCCCCTAAAACAAATCCAGAACTTGAAGAAATATTAGAATCTTTTGGTTCTTGGGTAATTGTTGGAGCGTTGATAATATTTGGAGTTGGCTCTATTGAGGGAATTTCCTCTGGGGTTGGAGTTGGAGTAAAACTAATGGTCGGCGTTGGTGTAGGAGCTGTATAACAAGAATTAATATTTTCAGAACCTTTTGTAATAGTTGATTGACACCAATTACCATTAATTAAAGACCAGGATTTTTCTATTGTCATCAAACCTTTACTATACGAAAAGGGACTACCAATACTATTATTATTTTGATCTCTTAATAAGATTGTATCCCCATCATTATTATCAAATATTAAACCTTTTAATTCATATACACCGTAACTTTTCGCTGGTATTGATAAATTATCAATATTTTTTGTATTTCCACTATTATCTTCAATCTTCCAACTAATTAATTTAATTGGCTTATCGTTACTATTATAAATTTCTATCCATTCGGGATCAGCATATGGCATAAATTCAGTTAGACTGACACCAGATGATGGATTTATGATCGCAGGGTCAATTGTTGGTGTTGGAGATGGAGTAAGTGTTGGAGTGGGAGTGTTGGTAGGAATAAGACAAGTACTAGTACTACTTGGTTGATCTTTTTGATTTATTATAAGTGATCCTAGATCATGAATAATATTATTTGCCTTATCATAGAGAATTAGACTATCACCAGTATCATTTAAATATCCACTATAACCAAATACTTTAGTTGAATTTGAAGAAATACAGCCATCGAGTATTTTAATATTTGCGTCTTTGTCTTTGAAATACCAACCAGTAATATCAATTGAACTAGAAGAAGTGTTGGATATTTGAACCCATTCTGGTGTTTTTACTGAATAATCAGTAATTTGAATATCAGAAGCAGCAAAGACTGGTGAAGTAAATAGGATGAAGATAATTAGTAATATAACTAACAC
>CAZLAG010000041.1:0-4593 GCA_964557475.1 uncultured Gammaproteobacteria bacterium | reverse complement strand
CGCATTGCTGCAAATAGATACCGGTCACCCAACTTTTTTTGGAAGAAACTTCTTATTTTCTGATAGAGTCCAAAACGGTCGTTGTTAAATTATCCATCTTGGTTCCAGACAAAGAAGATCTTTTTCCGTTCAGATGATCACACACACTGGTCATAAAAAAAGCTTCTTTCTTTAAGCCAGTGTAAGCAAAAATCAACGGCAGAGAATCACGACACACCAAGGTACTCCGATATTTAATAAGTTCATCAATATCCATGTAGATGGATTTTATCGAATAAAGAAGTTTTTTCTCAGTGTCAACATAAATAGCAAAACGTTCAGTCTCCCTAGCCAAAGTCCCCAAAATGGCTTCTATTTTTTGCTTATTTGTCAACAAACCGTACTCCCCATCACCAGGTAGTAAAACTATGGCTTCTTCACCCACCAATTTCGTCCGAATCATAAGAGCATCTAGTTGAAATGCATATCCATCAGGTAGATTTTCTCTAACAGTCGACGAAATAATCATCGGAAAACCATTCATTGTCACTTTTTTTACGCCATTGTTTCCAATCGCCCAAACACAGTTTTTATCACCTGGTAAAGTCGATTCCATCAAACTCCTTAGAGAATCATCGATCAATAATCTAGAAAAATTCACCCCCTTAAACAAAGAATTCTTCGCTTGTACGGTACCAGCATACCTTGTCATTTCCAACATGTTCCCTTTTCTCCCTATTTTTAATTTGCTGTCACCAAATGGTAACGCAGGGATTATACCTTCAAACTACTTACTTATCAACACTTTCCACACAAATTTTGGTAAAACCAACTGTCTTTTGATTCTTTTTGGTTCTTTAATTAAAGAATACAGCCACTCCAAACCCATCTTTTGCCACTTCTTTGGTGCTCTTTTGAGTTCCCCACTATAATAGTCAAAACTTCTCCCTACTCCCATTACCAAACCAACATCTAAATTTTTTAAATTATTTCCAATCCAAAATTCCTGTTTTTTCATTCCATAAGCCACAAATAAAATATCTGGTTTAAATTTATTTATTTTCTCTATTACTTCATGATTTGTTACATCAGGTTCACCAGAAGACCAATCTAATTGTTCTTTATTTAAATAAAATTTCTTTTTAAAAAATCCAGCTGTTTTTTTGGCCCTATCACCAAAACCACCCAAAAAGAAAATTTTCAAATTTCTTTTTGCCGCTATTTCGCCTAGATTAAGCATTAAATCCGCTCCAGAAGCCACTTGATCTCGATGTTTACCCTGTAAAACCTCAATTCCCACCTTTATACCTGCAGTGAATTTACTAAAAACTGTTTTTCTACGATCTACCATCAACGATCTATTATCTAGTTCCCGTGCCCAAATTAATCCTATTCCATCCATTACATTTAAATTAGTTTTAGTCAATATTTTGGCAAATTCCTTATCTTTTTGAGATTCCATCACAAATTCTGGATTAACCGTGGCTACCCAATATTTTCTAATCTTCATAGCTAGCTTTGAATCAAGCACGTTTATCACTTGATTGACATCTCTGCTAAAAAGAGAGATATTAAATATTTTCCACAAACTTCCACTTAATATCAAATCTGATTGGGTTGATTTTACCCCTTCAAAGCTATCATTCACCTGTTTATCAACCCTCTTTTTCTTCATTGACCAATTTTAACATTAAAAAATCAACAAGAAATCCATCAAAAATATTCTTTACTAAGACCTATAGTATATACTTTTAACTTATATTGACTAAATATATCACCATCATTATACCTTTTATATTATAAGTATTGCACTATCATTATCAAAATATCTTAAAAATAATTATATTGAACAAATATATTACTCATATAATTAACCTAGCTACAGGCAATATATTATATATAAGCTAAATAATACATAAATTTTTATTTTTTTACTTATAATGATACTTTTTACAAAAACAAATATGATCAAAAATAAAAAAAACTATATTTTATAAGACTAATATCTTGAATATATCATTTCAAAGCTCGTCGGTAAGTTTCCAAATTTTCTATTGCCATCCCAGTTCCTTTGATGACACAAAATTGACTTTCTAAGGCCACATGAGCTGATACTCCCACCTCTCTAGTTACCAAAGTGTTAAAGCCTTTTAATTGAACAGTTCCTCCACTTAAAACTATTCCCCTTTCCATAATATCAGCCACTAATTCTGGAGGTGTCACTTCCAAGGTATCTTTTATTATCATTATCATCAAATCAAGTGTCGGCTTTATAGCTTCATAAATTTCATCGTTATTTATTTCTAGATTTTTTGGTAAACCGTAAACTGAATCTCTTCCATTTATTTCCATTAATTCTATTTTTTTAGGTTTAATGGCACTTCCCATCTGAATTTTTATCAACTCAGCTGTTTGTTCTCCTACCATTAAATTATATTTCTTTTTTAAAAAATCAATTATAGCCCGATCTATTTTATTACCTCCAACCTTAACCGATCGATGAACTACTACTCCACCTAAGGCTATTACTGCCGCTTCTGCTGCTCCTCCACCTATATCTACAATCATATTGCCAAAAGCTTCAGATACCGGTATCTTAGCTCCAATAGCTGCTGCTAAAGGTTCGTCAATTAAATAAGCCTTACGTGCTCCCGCAGATAAGGCCGCATCTATTACTGCTCTTTGTTCGACTTGAGTAATTCCTGCCGGTACACAAATCATCACCTCAGGACCAAAAAACCAATTATTTCCCATAACTTTACGTAAAAAATATCTCAACATTGCCTCAGTTACTTCATAATCGGCAATCACTCCATCTTCAAGTGGTCTAATTATTTCTATATATTCAGGAGTTTTACCCAGCATTTTTTTTGCTTCAGTTCCTACCGCCAATACTTTTTTATCATCAATTCCTATCGCTACTACAGTTGGTTCATTTAATATAATCCCTTTATCAGCTTCCCAGATTATACTATTGGCCGTTCCCAAGTCTATTGCTAACTTCTTAAATAACTTCATATCATATATATGATATCTAATCTACGATCTACAATCTACGATCTATAAACTAAGGTATAATATAGCCATGAATCAACACTCTAATAAAAAAAGTCTTCTTCTTATTAGTATTGTCTCTGTTTCCATTGTTCTTTTGACCTTGATTATTTCTTTTATCGCTCGAGGTTATAAAATAAATCTTAAACAAGGCACTATTTTAACCGCTACCGGTATATTGTCAGCTACCTCCGAACCAAAAGCTGCTTCAGTCTATCTTGATGATAAATTAGTAACTGCTACCGATAACACTCTTAATCTCACTCCAAATACTTACACTGTCAAAATTGTTAAAGATGGTTATCTTCCCTGGCAAAAGACCATTCAAATTAAAAAAGAAACTGTTTACCAAACCAACACCCAACTATTTAGATCAGTACCAGACCTTAAACCTATTACTTATACCGGAGCTATCAATCCTGTTGTTAGTCCAGACAATACCAAAATTGTCTATGCCGTCGCTTCAGCTTCAGCCTCTGTTGATAATGGTCTTTATGTCATGGAATTAAATAATACTTTTTCTCTAAATTTCAGTAAAAATAATGCTAAACAACTTAGTCAAAATTTACCCAATATTAACTGGCCTGATTTTACTTTCAAATTTTCTCCGAATTCTCGACAAATTTTAGCTACCAACAAAACCAAAACTGTTTCCTACCTTATATCGCTTGATACTGTTATCAATCCAAAAAATCTTTATGATGTTACTCCTACTTTAACTACTATTGAAAATGATTGGAAAAATCAACTTAGCCAACTTATGAGCACTAAAATTACCAAAATACCAGCAGCCTTACAAAACTTTGTTTCTACCACTTCTGCTCAAGATCTTTTGTTCTCAGCCAGTGAAGAAAAAATTCTTTATTTAGCCCAAAAAGACGGCGATTTGGAACAAAACATTGTCACTCCTCCACCTAGTCAAAGTACTCAAACTCAGTCTCGTAATATTAAACAAGGTAATTATTATGTTTACGATTTAAAAGACGATACTAATTTCTTAATCGGTTCCCAAAAAGATATTTTTAATCTTAGTTGGTTGGATAGTTCAGATAATATAGTTTTTACTAGCCAACAAAATATCAAAGTTGCTGATTATGACGGCACCAATCAACAAACTCTATTTATTGGTAATTTTAATCCATCAATGGTTTTCCCTATGCCTAACGGCAATGGTATTACCACCTTAATTTCCCCTTACCAAGGCGCACTAGAAAATCTTTATACCATTTCTATTAAGTAGAAAAACTAAAAACCTTAATTAGCTACATCACTCAAGTCAATTTCAGCATTTGGCAAAACAATATCTACTTTATCAACTTTTTCTATTTCAACATTAGATTCTTCACCCAATACTTGTGGTTTGGCACTATAAGAAGTCATTAAATTTTTCACTTCTACAAATCGAAGTGGTATTAATCCCAAAATTAATAGTACAAAACATACTATTAAAGTTCTAATGTTTTTATCTTGTTTTGTCATAGTAAATAAAGTCTATTGTCTTTTTCACCCTAAGTCAAGGTTAGAAATTAATTATAATTCAATTAGCAGTTAAAGTTAAAA
>CAZLAG010000040.1:1205-4728 GCA_964557475.1 uncultured Gammaproteobacteria bacterium | reverse complement strand
ATAACATGACGAACCAAATCTTGAGTAAAATTCATTAAAACTTCATAATCAACATAAGCCCAGTAAAATTCGATTTGAGTGAATTCTGGATTATGAAATCGAGAAACACCCTCATTTCTAAAATCACGAGAAACTTCATAAACTTTTTCAAAACCACCAACAATTAATCTTTTTAAATAGAGTTCGTCAGAAATACGAAGATACATATCCATATCTAAAACATTGTGATGAGTGATAAATGGTTTAGCGGAAGCACCCCCATAAACTGGTTGAAGAATTGGTGTCTCAACTTCCATAAATCCGTGTTCGTCTAAAAATTGACGCATCTGAGACAAAACTTTGGTTCGAATTTTAAAAACTTCTCGACTTTCTGGATTGACAATTAAGTCAACATAACGTTGACGATAGCGCTCTTCAATATCTTGAAGTCCGTGCCATTTCTCTGGAAGTGGACGTAAATTTTTGGCTAAAATTTCAAATTCGAAAACGTTGATAGTTATTTCTCCAGCAACAGTTTTAAAAACTTCTCCAGAAACAGATATAATATCTCCCAAATCTAATAATTTTGTTAACGACATTTTGTCTGACAAAACTTTTTCTTGAAAGAAAAGTTGGATTTTGCCTGTTTGGTCGTGTAAATCAGCAAATAAAATTTTGCCGTGGCCACGAAGAGACATTAATCGACCAGCAATTGAAACTTTTTGATCAAGTAACTCACGAGCCTGTAAGACAGAATTTTTATTGGCTAAATTTGGTTGAGGATAAGCATTAAGATTAAGCTCTTTAATTTTAGCCAGTTTATCAAGTCGTTGTTTTTGAAGTTCGTTTAGTTTTATATCCGACATGATTGTATTTTACTATACATTCAGTCGATATTGACTACCTTGTAGGTCATTTTGCCAGCTGGAGTTTCAATATCAAATTGATCATTTAATTTCTTACCAATCAAAGATTTACCAATTGGAGACTGGTCTGAAATTTTACTGACATTTGGATCTGACTCTAAGTGGCTAACAATAAAAAATTCTCGAGTATCTTTACCATTAATTTTAACTTTTACTTTCGAGCCGACTTGGACAATGTGGTTATCTGATTTGTCACTAATAACTTCACTAGTTTCTAGCGCATCGCTAATTTCATCTATTTGATTATTAGTAACTTCTAATTCTTCTTTTAATTGAGTAGCTAGACCGTCTTCTCCAGATTCATCTGGTTGAGCCACATCTTCAATTTGATCAATAAGTCGAGCCTGTTTTTGTTTTAAATCTTCTAATTGTAAGGTTAACTTTTGAAAACCTTCCTGAGTCAAAATAATTTTTTGATTCATTTTATTTATCTAAACTGATTAAAACCCCAAGAAATAAACTGGTTGGGATATCCAGGTGAGGCAGTATATTAGATTAAAAATAAGCTTTTGTCAAATTGACCTTAATGACTTAAAATCTAAATTGAGAATGATTAATTTTTTTACAATAACACCCAAGAAAAGAACCGTCAAGATCGGTAAAAAATATGGGATACTATATAGTAATCCACCAAAAACTAAAAGAATAATTTTTCATTTAGGAACAATAGTTATACTTATGGGTTTATTTTATTTTGGTTATCTTTATACCCCTTTATTAAAATCTTTGATTAGTTATAAATTTTCCTTTAATAGGAAAAATCTAACAATAGATGAAATAAAAGATACTAAAACGTTAAATAGTGATTTTTCAATTTTGATCCCTAAAATTAATGCTAAATCAAATATTGTTGCTAATGTATCTCCGTATAATAAAGATGAATATTTATCTGTATTAGAGAAGGATGAAGTAGCTCATTCAGAAACATCTTCACTCCCTGGTTTGGGAAAAAATAAAACAACATATTTATTTGCTCACTCAACACAACAAAGTTTAAATATGGTGAGAAAAAATTCAATATTTTATTTATTGAATGAATTAATTAATGGTAACTCAATTTACATTAGATATAATGGAAATTTATATCAATATAAAGTGTACGATAAAAAGATTATAAGTTATAAGGAAGCTGAATATTTAAATTATAAAGACGAAAACCGCGAAGTTTTAATATTACAAACTTGTTGGCCAATTGGAACAAATTGGAAAAGATTACTAGTATTTGCTGAAAGAATTTAATCTATGGGTCTTAATTTATCTTTTAGTGATAATTATTGGGAAGATTTGGAACAGAATTTGGTCGATGATAATTTTAATAAAAATAAGATTAAAGAAGCTTATGATTTTATGGTTAAAGCTCATGAAGGACAATTTCGTTACTCTGGGAAACCCTATATTTCTCATCCGGCTTGGATAGCTAAAGTGGTGGCTCAACTAAATATTGGACAAGAGGCAGTAATTGCCGCTTTGTTACATGATTGTATTGAAGATACCTCAATTACGATTGACGAAATTGCCAATAAATTTGGAGATGAAGTAGCTTTATTAGTTTCTGGTTTGACGGAAGTAAAAACAAAAACCAAAGGATTACAAATCAATAAAACTAATATTGAAATATTCAGAAAATTCTTTTTTTCATCAGTAAACGACGTTCGAGTATTAATCATCAGATTAATTGATAAGTTACATAATAGTTTAACTATTGAATATTTACCAAAAGATAGACAAATAATTTATGCAAAAAATATTATGCAAATTTATGGACCGTTGGCTGAATATGTTGGTTTGCATTATTTTAAAAAATTAATTGAAGATATTGCTTTTCAAATTTTGTATCCAAAAGAAGCAGAGAAAATAAAAAAAATGTTTAAAGAAAAATCAAAAGACGAAATAAAAGCCTTAAATTTAGTCAAAAATGAATTGGAACAAATATTAAAGGTTAATAATATTAATGATGTATTAGTAGAGGGTAGAATAAAAAGCCTTTACAGCACTTTTTCTAAAATAAAAAGAAAAGGTGAAAGTTATGAAGTTAAAGACAGAGTAGCAATTAGAGTTTTAACTAATGATTTAGTTGATTGTTATACTGTTTTGGGATTGTTGCAAGCTAAATATAGGACATTGCCAGAAGAATTTGAGGATTATATTTCAGCACCAAAGCCAAATGGATATCGTTCAATCCAAACAACAATTGCCTGGAGGGACAAGATGACGGTTGAAATTCAAATAAAAACTAAACAAATGCATGAATTTAATGAATTTGGTCCAGCATCTCATATTGCTTACAAAATGGGGAAAGGAGTGGGAGAAAATGGACGAGGAATGGAGTGGGTAAAAGATTTAGTTAAATGGCAAAAAGTAGATAAACAAATAAATAATTATCAACTTAAGGTTTTAACAAACTATATATATGTGTTTACTCCAAAAGGAGATATTTTACAGCTGCCAAAAAATAGTACAGCATTAGATTTTGCTTATAGAGTACACACCAGTATTGGAGATAGGTGTAAAGGTGTAAAGATTAACGGTAAAATGGCAAAAATCGATGATGAATTAAAAACTGGGGATTTAGTTGAAGTTTTATTGGGTAAAAAAAATAATGTAAATAAAAATTGGTT
>CAZLAG010000040.1:0-1105 GCA_964557475.1 uncultured Gammaproteobacteria bacterium | reverse complement strand
GAATTTTTTGGTAAATTGATTTCAACCCAATTGTCGATGGTTTTTATGACTATAGTTTCATATTTTTTAGCAAGTCCGATAATACAAATTTGATTAGTTTTAGGATTGGTGGAAATTTCTAAGGCTTGATGAGCTGCAGAAACTTGAGGCTTTCCCCCATCGACCATTAAAATATTTGGATAGGACCATTCGAAATGTTTAAGACGACGATAAATTATTTCCTTAATCATAAATTGATCATCAGGGGTGACCTTGCTGTTAATTTTAAATTGACGATATTGAGAAGTATCAATTTTGCCATTTTGATAAACCGTCATAGCTCCAACAAATACCTTTGAACCTAGATTGGAAATATCATAACCTTCAATACGATTTATTTGTTTAAGCTGAGGAAAATAGGTTGATAAAGTTAGAATTAGCTGGTCACATGCTTTTTGATATTTATCTTCCTTAAAATCAATTTCTTGATATAAATGGCTGAGATTTTGCCAACCAGAAATTACATATTTTATTGAATTAATTTGGTCACGACGAAGGGCGGCTAATTCATAATTTTGACTTTTAGAAAAATTACCCATTTCTTTGGTTAATTGAGAAATTAACTTATTGAAATGACCACTAAGAATTTTTTTTATTTTAGAAATATTAGTTCGATATTCTTTTAGATTAGGATTAACACCAGGACAAAGATTTAAATGACAATAAAGACATGGTTTTGACTCATGTTTTTTTGAATAATAAGGAAAAATATGACGGATAGTTTTTAGAAGACTTTTAACTGACCGACTATCTGGAAAAGGTCCATAAAACAAATCATTTTGATTAAGATTTGATTTAAAAGCTGGCTTAATAAGAGGAATTTTATCTTTGGTAATGGTGATATAAATATAACTTTTATCGTCTTTGAGCTGAGAATTAAATTTTGGACGATATTGTTTTATGAGATTAGATTCAAGAACTAAAGCTTCTATTTCAGAATTTACGGTATAAAAACTAATGTTTGCAATTTCAGAAACTAAACGGGCAGTCTTATATCCTAATGCATGATCAGACTGAAAATATTGAGAAACCCGTTTTTTGAGATTAACGGCTTTGCCAATATAAA
>CAZLAG010000039.1:0-5004 GCA_964557475.1 uncultured Gammaproteobacteria bacterium | reverse complement strand
CCAGAAATTGGGTTATAATTAACTATGAGCCAATCACTAGAACTTGCCCAAAAATTATTAAACACTCAAGTTGAAGTTACAATCGATAGACAATTAGGTACTCTTCATCCTAAGTGGAATTTTAGATACGATGTAAATTATGGATATATTCAAGGAATTATTGCTCCTGATGGAGAAGAACTTGATGCTTATTTATTAAAGGTTGACGTTCCAGTGGAAAGGTTTTCTGGCCAAGTTGTTGCAATTATTCATCGACTAAATGATGACGATGATAAATTAGTTGTCATTCCTGACGGTGAAACTATTACAGATAAAGAAATCGACGAAACAACTTATTTTCAAGAAAAATATTTTGAACACATTATAATTAGATAATCATGAACAAGTTTATTTATCAAACAAAAACTAAGACCGGTAAAACAGTTTCTTTTCGTTATTCCACAATTGATGATGTTCAACTTATTACTGATTTTATGAATAAAATTTCGAAAGAAAAAACCTTTATTCGATTTCAAGGCGAAGAAATAAAATTAGAAGACGAAACAAAATGGGTTGAATCAACTATTAAGGGTATAGAAACTGGAGAAAAAGTATATCTTATGGCTTTTATTGACGATAAATTTATTGGTGGTTCTGATATTGTAATGGGTTCATTAACCAGAAAACATGTTGGTCTTTTTGGTATAGTTATCGATTCTGATTATCGTGGTGAAGGTATAGGTAAAATTATGATGAAATTAGTTATTTCAGAATCAAGGAAGAAATTAAAGAATTTAAAAATGATTATTTTAGAGGTTTTTGCTACCAATTTTATTGCTCAAGATTTATACAAAAAAATGGGTTTTGTGGAATATGGTCGACTTCCAAAAGCCAGTAAGCGTAGAGGTAAATATATCGACGAAATTTTAATGTATAAAAAAATCAAATAATCTGCGTTTAATTTGCGTGTAATTTTACTGTTTGTTTTTGTTAAAATATTGCAACAATGATCGACATCAATTTACTTAGACAAGATCCTACTTCCATAAAAACTGCGCTTTCAAACCGTCAAAAAGATTCAAGCGTTGTTGAAAAAATTTTAGATATCGACAAAAATTTTCGTGAAATTTTATCTAAAGTTGAAAAACTTCGAGCTGATCAAAACAGTATTACTCGCCAATTCAAAGGTAAGCCAACAGACGATCAATTAAAAGAGGCCACAAGTATAAAAGAAAAATTAAAAGCTTTAGAAACTGAATTAAAAGAAGTCGAAACTAAACAAAATTTATTATTAGAAGAAATTCCCAATATTCCCGCTCCAGATGTTCCAATTGGTAAAGATGAGTCAGAAAATGTTGTTTACAAAACAGTAGGGGAACCAACAAAATTTGATTTTAAACCATTAGATCATGCTGATCTTGGTGAGAAATTAGATATTATTGATATCAAAAAAGCTGCCGAAGTTTCTGGGAGCCGCTTTGGTTATTTCAAAGGTCAAGGCGCTGTCTTAGAAATGGCTGTCATGTTTTATGCTTTTCAAAAACTTATTAAAAAAGGCTTTATTGGTATGATTCCTCCTGCTATGGTCAAAAGTGATAGTGAATGGAAGTGTGGTTATGCTTCCAATAAAAATTTATTTAACGCTTATTATTCAGCCCCAGAAGATGATTTAATTTTTATTTCTAGTTCTGAGCATGCTGTTGTTCCATATCATATGGACGAAATTTTAGACGCCACTAAATTACCTTTAAAATATGTAAATTTTTCTCCTTGTTTTCGTCGAGAAGCTGGTACTTATGGTAAAGATATGAAAGGTATGCTTCGGGTCCACTTTTTTAATAAAGTTGAAATGAATATTTTTACTCTTCCAGATTACAAAATTTCTGATGATATGTGCTTAGAGATGTTATCCAATGAAGAAGAAATTATGCAAGATTTTGGTATTCCTTATCAAATAGTCAAAAATTGCACTGGTGATTTACCTCAACCAAATCGTCGTATGTATGACATCAATGCTTGGTTCCCAGGTCAAAACGCTTATCGTGAAACACAATCATGCAGTAATTGTGGTGATTATCAAGCACGTCGTTTAAATACTAAAGTCAAAATTGATGGTAAAAATGAGTTAGTCCACATTTTAAATGCCACTATGATTACTGATCGAGCTGTTTTGGCTATTTTAGAAAATCACCAACAAGCTGATGGATCTATCAAGATTCCAAAAGTATTACAACCTTACACCAATTTCGAAGTTATCAAACCTAACATAAGCTAGAGGAGCCACCCCGCTTTCGGTTCCTCTCCCTAAAAAGAGGGGAACCGAAGCTCGGTTTTTACGATATAATTAACCTATGTTTAATTTCATTAAAAATTTTTTCGACGAAAATCAGCGAAGAGTAAAGTCTTATCAAAAAATTGTTGACCAAATAAATTCTTTTGAAGAAAAAATTTCCAAATTAAGTGATAAAGAGTTATCTCAAAAAACAGAATACTTTAAAGAGCAGTTAAACAAAGGAAAAACATTAGATGATATTTTGCCAGAAAGTTTTGCTGTAGTTAGAGAAGCTATTAGACGAACCATTGGTGAGCGAGCTTATGATGTTCAACTTATGTCGGCTATTACTCTTCATCAAGGTGCTATTGCTGAACAACGAACTGGAGAAGGAAAAACTCACTCAGTTGTTTTTCCAGCTTATTTAAATGCCCTTACAGGTCGTGGGGTTCACATTGTTACTCCAAATGATTATCTTACCCGTGTCGGTGCTGGATGGTATCCAAAGGCTCTTAATTTTCTTGGTATATCTACTTCTTGTATTGTTCACGAACAATCATTTATATTAGATCCTCAATTTACCGATGAATCGGAAAAAATTGATGATCGTTTAGCTCATCTTCGTCCAGTTTCTCGTCAAGAAGCATATTTGGCTGATGTTACTTATGGTACCAACAATGAATTCGGTTTCGATTACCTCCGTGATCATATGGCTTCCAGTCAAGATCAAGTCGTTCAACGACCCCACCATTTTGCCATTGTTGATGAAGTTGATTTCGTTTTAATTGATGAAGCTCGAACTCCGTTAATTATTTCTTCTCCCAACAATTCTCCTGTCGACAAATATTACAAATTTGCTCAAATTGCCTCTCAACTTCAACCCACTGATTATGTTATTGATGAAAAATCTCGATCAGCCACTTTATCAGAATATGGTATTCGCAAAGTCGAAAGAACTTTGAATGTCAAAAATCTTTACGAAGAATCTTTTGAAACTATTCACTATATTGAAAATGCTATCAAAGCTCAAGCATTATTTCATAAAGATAAAGATTATGTTGTCAAAGACAATGAAGTCATAATTGTTGATGAATTTACTGGTCGTATGATGAATGGTCGTCGTTGGTCAGACGGACTTCATCAAGCAGTTGAAGCAAAAGAAGGTGTCACCGTTCAACGAGAATCTCAAACATGGGCCACTATTACTTTTCAAAATTATTTTAGATTATATGAAAAATTAGCTGGTATGACTGGTACTGCTATTACTGAGGCTGAAGAATTTAAAAAAATCTACGATTTAGACGTTGTCACGATTCCAACCCACAAAACCATTCAAAGAATTGATGAACATGATTTAATTTTTAAAACTCAAAGATCAAAATATACTGCCATTGCCAATCTTGTTGAAGAAATTAATAAAAAAGGACAACCAATTTTAATTGGTACTACTTCAATTGAAAAAAATGAAATCATTTCTTCATTACTTCGTAAAAAAGGTTTACCACATCAAGTATTAAATGCCAAAAATCATCGATCAGAAGCAGAAATAATTTCAAAAGCCGGAAAAAAAGGTGCCATTACTGTGGCTACCAATATGGCTGGTCGTGGAGTTGATATTATTTTAGGCGGTCCAAAAGATGGAATTGATAAAAAAGTTTGGTCCAAAGAACATCAAGAAGTAATTGATCTTGGTGGTTTATATGTCATAGGTACCGAAAGACATGAATCTCGTCGTATCGACAACCAACTTCGTGGTCGTGCTGGCCGTCAAGGTGATCCTGGTTGTTCTCAATTTTATATCGCTTTAGATGACGATATTATGCGTGTCTTTGGTGGAGAAAAAATAAGTTCTCTTATGGAACGGTTCAATATGCCCGAAGATACCCCATTAACTCATCCATTAGTTTCTAAAGTTATTGAACAAATTCAAGTCAAAGTTGAAGGTTTTAATTTTGATGCTCGTAAAAATTTAGTTGAATACGACGACGTTATCAATAAACAACGAAAAATTATTTATCAACTTCGAGATCAAACACTTTTAAATCAATCAAAAAATTCTGAAATTAATAAGAAAAATGTTTTTGGTTATATTGAAAAACAAATTAATTCTATAATTAATATCAATACTAACTATGAAACCGGCAAACCAGATTTTGAAAAAATAACTCTAGAATTTTCTGAAATTTTACCTATTTCTTCTTCAGATAGACAAAAACTTAAATCTGAATTAGAAGAATCTGATCAACCACAAAAAGTTTTAATCGATTTATTAGAAAAACAATGGCAAACTCGTGTTTCTTTCTTTGGTACTGAAATCGCCAATGCTATTTTAAGTTTTGCTATTATTTCTACTCTTGATCCTCTTTGGGTTGATCACCTAACTGCTCTTGATGACCTACGAGATGGTGTTAGACTTCGTGGTTATGCTCAAAAAGATCCTTTAATTGAATATCGAAAAGAAGGTTATGATATGTTTCAAAATTTATTAAATCAATTTGAATATAATTTAAGTCGAAAATTATTCCGTCTAGAACCAGTTGCCCCAACCGAAATGACTCCTAAAAATATTAATGAAGGTAGAGGAGATTCAATGGCCAATCTACCGACAAACAATGAAACACAATTAAATAATGAGTCAACCGAACTGCCTCCAAAGCAAACTACTATTCACAAAGACAAAATTGGTCGTAATGATCCATGTCCTTGTGGTTCAGGTAAAAAATATAAACAATGTTGTTATCCAAAATTCGGTT
>CAZLAG010000038.1:0-5097 GCA_964557475.1 uncultured Gammaproteobacteria bacterium | reverse complement strand
TTTTGTTATTTAGATAGAGAAAATAATATCGACTTTTCAAAAACTTCAGTTTCAAAATTAATATTGAGAAATATGAGTGATGATGAAATTGAATATTTTGTTAACAATAATCCAGTACTTCAATGGTCAGCGGCTTTTTCACCAACATATTTATATCAATCAACATTTATAAAACACTTTGAAGGATCAATGACTGGAGTTTCTGGTTTACCCGTAGAATTTTTGGCACCTTGTTTGGAAAAATCGGGAATAAAAATAAAAGGATCTAAGTGGAATGAGCTGGAATAATTTTACTTCTCACTCCTTGGTAATCAATTAAAAAAGGTAAAATTTGGGCTGTTTTTAAATGTGATATTTTTTCTTTAGTTTTATTGATATTTTCTTCTTCTCCTAAAATCCAAAGGCAACCACCACCTCCACCACCAACAAATTTAACACCACAATTATTATCTCTGGCTATAGAAATTATTCTAGACGATGCTGCTGGTATTCGATATTTTAAAAAATCACGTCGAAGTTTTTCTTCTTGGTTTAAGCAATTTTTTATAGTTTCCAAATCTCCTTTATTTAAAGCTGATATAAAATTTGAAGTATTTTGGTCAATTTCTTTGACAAAGTCTAAACCATTAGATTGATTAAAAAATGAATAAATTATTCGACTACCTTTTCGAGTAAGATAATGTGGAGAACCAGAATAAATAATTAAAGATGTTTTTTCAAAATCAATTTTTGAATTTTTAATTCTATTTCGATCAAATATTTTTGAAAATTTTGAATATTCCCAATTAAATAAATTGATACCACCATAACAAGCTGCAGCCTGATCTTGAAGTCCAGTATTTTTAAATAAAGAATCTTCGATAGAATGCGCCAACCAGACAATATCTTTTTGATTATATTTTGACTCAAGGTTTAATGCTTTTATAAATCCATAAATTAAAGCAACAGATAATGATCCTGAACCACCTAAACCACTCATTGGAGGAAATTCTGTTTTTATAGAAATTTTGACCCCATTAACTTTAAAAAAACTAGCAATGGCAATTACTAAAGCAAATTTATCATTAAAAACAGGATTATTGGCAATAATTTCTTTTGAACCAATTTTGTCTGAATCTATTAAAATCAAACCTTCTTTGTAAGATTCCAAAGTGATTTTAGTATAAAGTTTTACAGCAATATTGAACGTTACTAAATTACTAGAATGAGAAATAAGTGAAATTATTCGATGATCTATCCCTCCACCTAAATCAACCCGTCCTGGAGCCTGAGTAGTAATCTTTATATTTTTTAACGACTTAGATAAACAGGTATTCATTAAACTTATAATTAATATTATACTCTATATTTTGTGATATAATAGGCCATGTCTAAAGAGAATCAACCAATTATAATTGGAAATGAATTACCTAGACAAGAAGTAGAAAATAATTTAGAAACCATTAACGGTGTAATAATTTTAGATTTGGATGGGACATTGACTGTTCCTGAAAGTAAATATGCCGTAGATAAGAGAGTATTAACAGATATAAGTGAATTTATTTTAAAAGGTGGAATATGTGCTCTTAACACTGGAGCAACAAGAGAAAGAGCCGAAAGGACCTTTTTTAATCCAATATTTTATTTAATCGATGAACAATTGGGTAGTGATTTTAATAAGGCAAGTGAAATATTTTCAAGGAAAATGTGGTTGTTGCCAGAAAATGGTTCATCAATTTTAAAGAGTAAAGGTGTAACAGTAATAGAAAATGAATTATGGTTTTTATGGGATGAATACGATCCTTTGCATTTACCAAATAAAGAGAAAGTACGAAATTTAATTGAAACAATTTTAGTACCTAGAATATCTGGTTCTTTTGTTATCGGCGACAAACCAGGAGAAGTTGGTAGAAGAAACTATATATTAAGCTGGAAAGGACTTAAAGATGTACCGACTTTAATTGAAATGATTAGAAATGAGGTAATTCCACAAACAAATGAAATTATTAACTGGGCTGAAATCGAAATGAAAGCAGCCAGAACGACAATTGATTTTATTAATGCTAAATCTGGAAAAGAACCATCAACAAGAAGATTTTTGTCGATGATTGATGATACTGGACCAATAATTGGATTTGGAGATTTAGGTGATGAATTTGCAAGAGATAATAGAGTGTTAACTTTTAATGTTAATGCTAATAAACCTAACTCTTTTAGAATGGCAGGGGTTCCTTCGATGGAAGTAACTCGTTGGGAAGCAATTGATGTTAAGAATTGTTCAATAACAAATGATAATGAAGTAATTTTTGAAGAAAAAGGAATCCAAGTACTACGAGATAAAAATGGAAGAATATTTTTTTCAGATATGGACCAAGATGGTAAAGTTAATGGTCGAAAAAATATATTAAAAATTAATCCATTAACTAAAGGTGCTGGAGAAGCTACTGCCGAAATGTTGGAAAGTTTGATGCGAATCGGATATTTTGATAAAGAAACAGTATAAAAACTATTGATCTATATATTTAAAAACTGTTTTCCAAAAAAGAGTGGAACCATTATCACGAACATCGGGATTATTTTTGACAGGTCGAAATTTTTTAAAAGTCTTTAAAAGAAAACCGTTGTTGTACAATTCCCAAATCTGATCTGCTGCTTTAGCAGGATCTTTTGGTAAAACTATACCCCTCATATTGGTAGACATAAGACCATTTTTTCGAAGAAAGTTTAAATTGTCATATTCTTGACGACCAACTGGATTGGCAAAAAACAAAAACGATCCACCAACAGAATCATTATCTAGTAAAGCTTTAAATGATTGCTCACTTGGTTTGGTGATTTCTGATGAAATAACATTTTTTAAATAAACAGTGTTGTAAATATAAATTATTTCTTTGTAGTTTTCGGACGCATATAAATTAATATATTTTTTGGTTTGGCAAATATCAATAAAATCCTTTGTAAAAGGAGCTCTACGACAAACTACACTAAAATTAAACCTCTTTGAATAATTGTGAAGTCGATCCATTAATCTGATATAAAAGTCGGTCCCTACAGCAGCACCAGATATAGGAACAGTTATATTGATAGGATTTTTTTTATTAGGATTATATTGATCTTGTCTAATTGATATATTTGATTCGTTTAAGTTTTTGGAAAACAAAGATAATACTGGATAAGGTAAAACTTCAAAATCTATTTTTTTAAGTTTTTCTTTTTGGCCATATTTAATTAATTCATCGGCAGTTTCTTGACTAGGAGTGACAATTAAATCGGCAGTATCAACATACCAAATATACTGAGGAGAATCATCGGTGACTTGAACTACTAAAAATATTTTTGTATCCAAAGCTTTTTCTAAATCTTTTTTGATACTACCTAATTGATAGGCCAAACCAAAATGAGTCGAAACAATAATGATATTTTTTGGTATTTTTGGTTGAGTTTTTACTAGAGAGGTAAATTCCAAAAATAATTCTCCTGTATGACTTTTTAAATACTTGCGATAATATCGGGTAAATATAGTTTGCGGTGTCCCCTGTTGAACCCATTCCATAAGTGATCTGGCAAAACGATTCAGACTAATAAATCGATGAATTGATTCTATCGATTTGTCTGATGGTGAAAAAACTAAAGATTCATAATCATTAGGTAAACCTTCTATAAGGGCATCGGCAACTCGAATATGTCCGAGACCGGCAGGAGCATAAGTAAAAACTACAAGAGGCTTGGTCATAATATTAATTTAGTATATACTAAAAGCCATGAAAAATAGACTAAATGGCTGGTGGATTGCATCAGGAATATTAGGATTTATATCGATCTGTTTTGGAATATTTTATTTAAATTACAACAAAATGGTGGTCAAAAAAAACATATCGATAAATAAAAATATGACGGTATCACCAACTGCAACTCCAACACCTGACCCTTTAGCACCATATTCAATATTATTATTAGGATATGGAGGAGGGACTCATGATGGAGGATTATTAACTGACACAATTATGTTGGCCCAAATTAGACCAAAAGATGAAGAAGTTAGATTAATTTCCATACCTAGAGATTTATGGTCACCAATACAAATTGAAAGTGAAAATACAGAAAATAAGAAAATAAATGAGGCTTACGCAATTGGATCAGATGATAAAAAATACCCAAATAAAAAAACAGAATTTACTGGCAAAGCTGGTGGCGGAGAAATGGCAAAATATACAGTTGAACAAGTGACTGGTATAAAACCAGATTATTTTGTAGCTATGGATTTTGATGGTTTTGTAAAGATTATTGATAATTTGGGAGGTGTGGATGTTAAAGTTAATCAAACTTTTGATGATCCGTTTTATCCAATTGAGGAATTAAAAAATGATACTTGTGGAAAAAGTGAAGAAGAAATGAAATCGTTGGAAGCAACAATGTCAGGTGACAAGTTAGAACAACAATATACTTGCCGTTATGAACTACTACATTTTGATAAAGGCATAGAACATATGGATGGAACTACTGCATTAAAATATGCCAGATCAAGACATTCAGCAATTGGCGGTGGTGATTTTAATCGAGCAGAAAGGCAAAAAGTAGTAATTACCGCTGTTAGGGATAAAGTAATGAATATTGGTTTTGTTTCCAAAATAATTCCTACCTTTCAAACTTTAACCAGACATATAACTACCGATATTGATTTAACCAAAATGAGTGAATTAGTTTCTAAGGCTGAAGAAATATCAAAATATAAAATAATTTCGATTGCTTTGACTGATCAAAACGTATTAGTTAATGCTAAAGCTAGTACAGGACAATTTATATTAAACCCAAAATTGGGAGAAAATAATTGGACGGAAATTAGACAATTTATTGAAGATAAAGGAGTGGCAACATCATCAGCCACATTAAAACAATAAATTTGATACAATACTACGTCCTCATTTAGTAGTAGGATAATATAAGTATGAATAATTTTAACAACGACCGTGGATTTAAAAATTTTAGCGACAGAAGTTTTGGCGGCGGAAACAGAGGTCGTAGCTTTGGTGGAAACCGAGGTGGATTTGGTGGTGGTAGAGGTCGAGAAGATCGACAAATGTTTAGCGCAATTTGTGATAAATGTGGTGCTGAATGTGA
>CAZLAG010000037.1:0-5254 GCA_964557475.1 uncultured Gammaproteobacteria bacterium | reverse complement strand
AAATCTTGTGCTCTCAACAAGCGTGTGGGTTCGATTCCCGCCTGCGGCACTTAAATAAAGATCTTTTAAAACAAAACGGGGATTGGCGCAATTGGCTAGCGTGCATGGTTTGGGACCATGAGGTTGCAGGTTCGACTCCTGTATCCCCGACTTCGCTAAAGCTTCGTCGGGCAAGGCCCGACTTAACTAAGGCTTTGTCTGATAAGGACTGAATTAGAAACTTAAAAATCTGCGGGTATAGTTTAGTGGTAGAACGAAAGATTTCCAATCTTCCGGCAAGGGTCCGATTCCCTTTACCCGCTCAGAAATTATGGCATTAATTAAAATATATTCATTACCGGATAAAAAAGATGCACTACTTAAGGGAATTGCTAAGAATATTAAAAGTGTAGTGGCTAAAGCATTGGACACTTTGGAAGTACCAACAAATGAGAATAGTATAGAAACCGTTTTTAGTGAAGGAATAGATTTAATTGGGATTGACTATATTATGGAGATAATTGCTATTGAACGGTTAAATCAGCAAAAAATTGCTGATGAAATAATTTCAGAATTAAATAAAATTTACCCAGATATTAAATTTAGTGTTTATTTTAATTTGATTTCTGAAATCGGGATGGCACATACCTTAAGATAATATATTCACATGTTAATCAAAACACTAAATAATAAAAGAAAAATACCGGCTTTGGGTTTGGGGACTTGGAAATCTGAAAAAGGTAAAGTAGCTAACGTAATAGAAAAAGCAGTTATAGATTTTGATTATCGACATATTGATTGTGCTAGTGTTTATGGAAATGAAAAAGAAATAGGTGAAGCGTTTAATAAAATATTTTCGTCAAAAAAAGTTTCTAGAAATGATTTATTCATTACTAGCAAACTTTGGAATACTAAACATCATCCAGACAATGTTGAAAAAGCTTGTAAGCAAACATTAAATGATTTGCAGATAGACTATCTTGATTTATATTTGATGCATTGGGGAATTGCCTTTGCTCCGGGAAATAATTTAGAACCAATAGGTAAAAATGGAATGGTAAGAACAGAACCAGTTTCTATTAAAGAAACATGGCAAGCTATGGAAAAATTGGTAGAAGAAGGTTTGGTAAAAAGTATTGGTGTGTCAAACTTTACTGTAATGATGATTATAGATTTACTTAGTTATGCCAGGATTAAACCAGTCATGAATCAAGTTGAGATTCATCCTTATAATAGTCAACAAGAGCTAGTGGATTTTTGTCATAAGCAAGGGATTCAAGTTACGGCTTATTCTCCATTGGGTTCTTCTGATTTAAATAGTCAAAGACCGATTGATGATAAAACAGTAATTGAAATTGCCGCTTGTTACAAAAAGACACCAGCGCAAATTTTAATTCGTTGGTCATTACAAAGAGACTTGGTAGTAATTCCAAAAAGTACTAATTTTGATCGTGTTGCCGAAAATATTGATGTTTTAGGTTTTGAGTTATCCAATAATGATATGGAGAAAATAAATAAATTAAATAAAAACTATAGATTTGTTGATCCAGTTGGGTGGGGTTTTTCTTATTTCAAATAATTTTTTCAAAAAATTTGATTGGTTGTGATATAATTCGTGCGTGATAGAAAGAACACCTATCTTTGTAGATAATTTGGAGATACCTGACTTTACTTTTAAACCAAATATTTGGACAGAAACATTTTTAAAAGGACTTTCAACTTTAGATTTAGGTGGAATGAGCGTAGTTGAACTTGGTGTTGGTAGCGGAATAGTAGGAATTGATTTAATTAAAAAAGGAATTAGTCATTATGTTGGTTTAGATATTGATGAAAGAATTTTGCCAGTAGCTGAGAGAAATATTAAAAAATCTGTACCTTGCTTAAACTGTAGAGTTAATTTATTAAAATCAGATTTACTTTGCGATTTAGATAAAGAAGATAGTTTTGATTTAATTTGTGGATGTTTGCCTCAAGTGACTAAACCAGTAAATATTACATTAGGCGCATCAGATAGTTTTGCTCGTTACTTTGATTCACAAAAATATTCTTCTGACTTAAATATTTATGGATTAGGATTAAATGAAAGCGCTTTGATCCAATCAAAAACAAAATTAAAACCAGATGGACGGGTTGTTTTAATGTTGAGTGGTAGACCTGGAATACAAATATTGAATCAAATGTTTGAAAATAATGGCTTTACTCCAAAAGTTATTTTTGAAGAAAATGTTCCCCAATTAAAAGAAACTACTTTGGCAACATTGGTTGAGTGTGAACGCTGTGGTAGCGAATTTCATTTTTATGAGGATCAGAGTTGTACAAAAAGAATTTCCGTAGCTGAAGCTGAACAAAGAAGATTGAAAGGTATAGACTCTTATCATAAACTATATGTAATAGAAGGAAAAATTAATTGTTCAAGACAAAATTTATGAAAACAAAATGCGCTAGAATACACGAATTTGGTAAACCATTAATAATGGAAAATATTGACATTGAAACACCTTCATCAGAAAGTGTGACAGTTAAAGTTAATTTTTCAGGAATTAACTTTTATGAAAAATTATTAATTGAAGGAAAATATCCAACTTCTGCTAGCTTACCTTTAGTTATTGGAGGTGAATTTTCTGGAGAAATAATTGAAATAGGTAAAAATGTAAAAGATTTTAAAGTTGGTGATAGGGTTTTTTCTTTGGCTTTGAGTGGTAAAGGCACTAGTGGTGGATTTGCAAATTTTGCCAATATTGAATCTAAATATTTGTATCACCTGCCTGATGATTTTACTTTTGAACAAGGAGCTTCGATACCAATGATATTTTTTACTGCTTATACAATGTTGTCAAAAAAGGTGGGTATGAAAGATGGACAAACAGTGCTAATTCATAGTGTGGCTGGTGGTGTTGGAAGTACTTTAGCTAAATTAATAAAAGCGATGTACCCAAATTCAACTATAATTGGAACTTATTCAAGTATTGAAAAAGAAAGAGTAGTTAAGGATTTGGGAGTAGATGTGCCACTTTGTACAGAAAATATTGATTTATTAAAAGAAATTAATATTAAATTTCCAAACGGTATAGATGTTATTTTTGATCCAGTCGGACAAAAATTAGTGACAGAACATTTAAATTTAATTAAACCGTTAAGTGGAATTTGGTGTACTTATGGTGCTTATACTGGTCCAATTGTTGAAGAAAATTTGGTAGGAAAAATAAGAAGTAAAAACGCGACTTTAGCTGGTTTTTTGATGTGGCCTTTGATTGAAAATAAAAGCTGGTGTCAACAAGAATTTGAAGAAATTTTTAATTTAATAAGACGACATAAAATACAGACACAGATTGATAAGATATTCCCTATTAGTGAAATCAATCAAGCTTTTTCTAGAATGTCTGACAGAAAAAATATTGGAAAAATATTGATAAAGTGTAGTGAATAGATTTTGAGTTTAAATAGAATCGTGGAAAGAGAGGATTTTTTCTATATCTTTTGATTTTTTTAATTGTGGATCAATTGTAAATTCTAACGGAAAGGTTGGAAATGAGGGATGATCTAGAACTTCAGCTATCTGGTTAATAATTGCTTTAGCCGTAAGATTGAGAAATTTTTTGTCTTCTCGAATACGATTAGTAATAATAAAATCAGCTTTTTTAGGAGCTTTTTTGATTTCCCAACCAGTTTTAGCCAAACGAACATCGATATCCTCATTGGTTCTTTTTTCAACTAACCATTTTTGATAATCAGAAAAATTCATATCTGGAAGTACAAAAACTTTAAGAATAAGAGTTTGGCTTTGGCTGATGGTATTTAAATATTTTTCGGTTTTTGACCAACCGCTCATTTCTATTTGAGAATAAACTACAGGTGAATCACTGATAAGTGCTTCATCTAAACTTTTTTTTGGTAAACCATAAAAATGTTCACCTCTTTTAATATATTCTAAAAATTCTTGATTTTTAATTGATGAGCGAAATGATTTTGAACTTTCAAAAAAGAAATAATCTTTGCCTTCTATTTCACCTTCCCTAGGCGGACGAGATGTTCCAGTAACTGTTTTTTTAAAAAAATTTGGAGCTAAAGTTTCTATTTCTTCACGAATAGCGTCTTTACCTCCGGCAGTAACCCCAGAAAATAATAAAACGACTTTACTATATTTTTGTTTGAATTTTTTAGATCTGGCTTTTGGAGATGTCCATATACCGAATTTTTCTATAGATACAGAAAATTTTTTATATCCAGAAATTAGTTCTTGAAGCTGATGAGGTAAAAGCTTAGGATTTTTTTGGCCAAGTATTTCTACTATATTTTTACCTGATTCGATATCTTTTTTAGAAATATTAGATTTCATTAATAGTTTGATCAACTATTTTACCTTGATCATTAAAAATAAATTTAGCAATAATATTTTTACCAATTAACACTTGAGGAAGCCAGAATTTATCGTCTGGCCACATTTTATCAAACGGAATTTGATTAATATCAAACCATTGAGGTTTCATTTCTTCACTTTCTGTTGGTTCTCCACTCCATTGAGTGGTTGTGTAAACAATAACTTGTTGATCCCAATCAGGGTTATTTTGAAAAAAGAAATCAAGATCGGCAACTCGTTTAATATTGTTTGGAATAACACTAATTTCTTCAGTAGTTTCACGGATAGCAGTTTGATCTATTGATTCATCTCCATGTGGTTTGCCACCAACTCCATTCCACTTTCCGACCCCAAAACCTCGTTTCTTCATGGCTAAAAGAATCTGATTATCTTTTAATAAAAACAATAAAGTACTTTGCCTCATGTCTAATTTTACAACTAAAAGCCGATTGAATGGTAAAATATTTAGATTTGCCGTGGTGTTGAAATTGGTAGACAAGCACCGTTCAGGGCGGTGTGTCGTAAGACATGGAGGTTCAAATCCTCTCCACGGCACAAATCGCAAATTTATTGATATAATAAAAACACTTCTAAGCCGAAGTAGCCAAGATGGTCACGGCACTGGTCTGAAAAACCTGGGATGTCAGTTCGAGTCTGACCTTCGGCACATTGCGGGAATAGCTCAATTGGTGGAGCGTCTCCTTGCCAAGGAGAAGGTCGCGGGTTCGAATCCCGTTTCCCGCTCATTTTTTAGTTATTGAGGGAACCTGGTCACTTAGCTCAGTTGGTAGAGCGCTTCGTTTACATCGAAGATGTCGGGGGTCCGAGTCCCTCAGTGACCACTAAGATACATTAAAAAATAGGCCGATGTGGTGAAATTGGTATACACGTACGCTTGAGGTGCGTATGCCGAAAGGT
>CAZLAG010000036.1:0-5284 GCA_964557475.1 uncultured Gammaproteobacteria bacterium | reverse complement strand
GCGCAAAGATTTGGCGTCAGCTCCAGTTAAGGAGATGCCGGCTTCAAATTTTTCAATAAATTGAAAATCTCGAGAATCTTTGTTGAAATAACGCATAGCTAAGGTAAGTATAACAAACCTGATTTATAAACTAATTTTGTAGATTTTTTGATCGGAGGCAAGGAGATAAAGAGTATTGCTGTTAATGACAGTATCAATAACTTTTAGTTGACCTAAATTATATTTGGCGACAAAATCGCCTGATTTTTTGTAAACAAAAATAATATTTTGATTGTCAATAAAAGTTAGAAAACCATTTTCTTCAGTCGATAAATCTAAATTTTTAGTTTGAGTAAATTGATTGGATCCCTTTAATTTAAAATTATCTTTGACACCACTAAGATAGTTTTCGACTAAACCATTTTGATAAAGAACCCAAATTTCACCATCAATAGCTAAAGAAATTGGACCGAGAGATAATTTTTTGTCATTTTTAAGCCAATTTTGAGGTGAAGAAAAACCTGAAGAATTAGGCGTAAATTTCCAAACTGATTGATTGTCGTTATCAATGAGATATAAAGAACCATTCCATGATTGAACATCAGTGGCAGTAATCGATTCTTCTAAATCAGAAAAAGATATTTTTTTATCAATACTTGAATCATTAATCTGACTAATATGGTCTTGGTATAACAAAAATATTTTTTTATCATCACCAAATATTTTGTTGGCAGATTTAATGTTTTCGGAAATAAGAAGACTCTTACTTGATTTTTCGGCAATACTAAGACTATCAATACGTCCATTAGCAGAATCTAATAAATAAATTTTGCCACCAACCAGAAAAAGATCTTTATATTGAGGATTGCTAATAATTAGCGAAGTGTCAAAAAAAGTTTCAGGGATAAAATTTTGATTAACTCCGGTTTGAGATAATAAAAGATTAATTTGAGATTTAAATTGATTAACTTCATCAACATGAACATTGAGTTTAATCATTTGATCGACTAATTTCTCGGATTCTTTGGCACCAGTTTGAGCGGCTTCTAAGTTCATGCTTTTAACCAAAGAAATATTGTTTAATTGACTTTCTAATTCCGTTTTTAATTGTTGGTATTTATTCTCAGCAGTAATTTTTTTATTTTTTTGATAGCCAAAAAAAGAGCTAACAAAAAGACCGATCAATAAAATAAGAGCAATAATAACTTGAATTTTTTTTCTTTTTCCAATTAAACGGGGTTGTTGGTTTTCTACAAAAATCTCCGGAACTGGATCAATTTTGGTTTCTAATATAGGTGGGGTAGATTCGACCGCTTCGACAGGCTCAGGACTGATAGTTGGCTCATTATTTTTGGTGAATAAAGGTGGTTGGAAATCATCTTGATTAATTTCAATTAGAGCAGCTGAGAGATGATCTTGATTTTCGACAGAATAAAAAAGAGACAAAATATTTTCTTCAATATTTTGAATATTTTCTTCAAAAAGAATAGATTTGATTTTATCCCAATTAATTTGAATAAAAAATGGATCGGTCATAATAAATATCCGATCCTGTGATGTTATCGGGCCAGTAATAGAATTTATTTCTTGATCTCCTTTTATAAGAAGACTAATTTTAAAACCACGATTGAGAGCTACCTTGTTGGAACCAAGAGAAACAATATAGATTTTTGATTCTAATATAACGACTAAAGTTAGATTTAATTTTGATGAACCTGAAAATTGATTTACCTGATTGATGGTTTGTTTAAGACAGAAAAGAATATCTGTAGAATCAAAGTTAAAATATATTTGATTTATCTTGTCGATAAGATTGTGGCCAGTGGAGATAATTTCAGAATCATCAGATGAAGAAAAATCTATTAAACCAAACAAATGGCCTTTTTGGGATTGAAGAGAGGAATCGTCGGGTTCGTTTTCCCAATACTGGGACCAATTTTGAGAGCTATTTTTACCAATAAAAGATCGACAAGTGAAATGCATTAATTAATGATACTACAAGAGGACGATGATCAGAAAAACCAAAACAGCGGCAGCAATAAGATGGATAAATGAAAATGAGATTAAAATGGAATTAAATTTGTCTTTAACGTTTTTAGTCATGGAAGTAACTTGTTTGACAACGATAAGAGAAAAAACCAAATAAAATAAAGAACAAGCAATAAAAAATATTTTTAAAACAGTTAAAAATAAAGGCATGAGATTGTTGACATCTAAATTCATTGTTCACCTCCTTTTGGGGAACAATTTGGAGCATTTCGAAGTTCTTGAATAGCTTTAATAATTCTTTCCGGATTGGGAACATTTTTAAAAATGATTTGATTAATTTCTGAGGCTGTTTGAATCAAAACTGTACCAAAATTAAAAAAAGTACCAAGAACCCCTCGAACAGAAGAAGAGACATCTTGAATAACACTAATATCAGCTTCGGCAAAATGTTTGTTGATAAGATTGTTGAATTTAATATCAACTAATCTTTTGTTAGTAAGAATATAAACATCAAAATACCAATCCAAAAATTTTTCGAAAGCATATATAAAAGTGAAAAGATACCAAAAAAGATGAGTAATAAACTGATAGCCAGCAGGAAGTGATTTAAGAGTATCAAGCATATCAATAATATTGGGAACAAAAAGCATAAAGACCGTGAGAAACATCCATTTGAGATTGACTATCCAATGAGATCTAACAGCCAAAATAATGACTTCTTTGTCCTGTCTTTCGGTAAAATCAAAAATTTTTGGGTTGACCAAAAAAGCAGAAAATGGACTTTTGGTATGACCTAAAATATCATAAACCTTTTGATCTGGTTTAGATTTTAATATTTTTATTTTTTTAGGATGATTAATTTTGGGAAATTCTTTTGGTTCTTGCTCAAAAATATTGGTCGGCTCGGTTGTTTCTAATATTGGATCATCTGGGGCAATGGTATCTAGATCTTTGGATCGATTCATAATTGAATTTTAACATAAAACCCCTCAGTCTCACACTGTTCGACAGCTCCCCTTGATAAAGGGGAGCAATTTTAAATTAAATAAGATGATTATTTTCTAATAAAATTTTAATTTGAGCGGCAAGATAAGAGGCGTTTTGACGAGGTGGTAAATGGAGAAAAAGTTGATAATTTTGACTATTTTTTTGATTTAAATAAACTTGAGTAGAAAAAGCAAGCCAATTGCAGTTGAAAGTGCCCATATTGGAAGAAATTGAAAAAATATTACTGTCATAATAATCTAGTGGCGGAATACTTAAATCTAAAAATATTGGATAAAAAGGATAAATTGATTGTTGATTAAAACTATTTTTGGCTTGGGTCTCGATATGAATTTTAGAGGAATTACCATAAAGATCCCCTAATCCGATAATCAAATTGTAAGAAGAATTTTGAATATATTTTTGAAAAAAAGAACGAGGGTGAAAATGGATTATTTGAAAATCAATATTGTTTGATGGAATTATTTTTTGTAATTCTGATAAAACACGACGAGAAATATTGGTGCCCCATTGATTAGAAAAGGCATAAACCAAAATAGATAATTGATCGTAGATCATAGATCGTAGAAAAGACAATTTTTTATAAATTTATTTCTTTTCAACGTTAAATAAATCGGATTTGATAACGATAGCACCTGGAGAACGAAGATTGAAAGCAGTTTTGAAAGTAGAAGCAGAAAAAGTAAAATCACCTTTGTCGGTAGAAACTCGAACATTTTTGGTGACACCACCAGTAGAATAATCGACAGATATAGAATTAACAGAGGAGATTGGACCACCTTTGTCACCAACTTGACGACGGAGCTCATCTTTTGACCAAGCATTACCATCGCAAGAACCAATACAATTTTGGACTTGAGAAAGATGGCCTGAATCACCGGTTTTGTCGTAATAAAGAACAGCATTAATAATGTCAGAAAATTCTTCTTGACTTAACCATGGGTGAGATCGACCATAAGCTGCATTACTACGAGTTTTGTACCAACCTTTGTAATACCAAGCAGAACCGGCATTTTTTTCATAAGAATTACCTGGCCAACAAGATTGATTACCACAGGTGGTATCCCAAATTTGGGGAGTGGTGTGATCTTGAGAAGAATAAGAAAGGGTAGCACCACCAGAAGTGGAGGCATACATGGTAGAAAAAATATTGCCAGTTTTATTACTTTTGATAACCATACCACGAGTGTCTTCGACGGCTTGTTTCCATTTCCCAGGAGAATTGAGACGACTAGTGCTATACACTTGACAGCTTTCTGTAGTACAAATAGTTCCAGAACGATTATTAGTGGAATTTAGGGCATAAGTACGAGCAGCAATGGCTTGAGCTTTAAGAGCTTCGTAGCCACCTTCATCACCCCATTTGGCGGGCATTTCGGCAATACCAACTAAATAATTATCTTCAAATGGTAAAGTACCTTTGTCAGTTTTAATAGAACCGGTAGTATCAATTTTTTCGATTTTAATATCACCATAATAAGCTTTAAGAATTGTTTCGTAATTTTGACCAGATTTGGCTCGACCAAAAGCACCGTATTGAGACATGCCTTTGCGATGTGGAGCACCAAAAGAAAAGAGAGCAAAGGCTGGAGAAAATCCAGGATTATAATCGGCTCGAGAAGCGGGATCGTCGGAAGAAGAAACATCTCCGACTGAGGTATTAAACATAGCAGTTTTTTCAGCAATTAAATTTTGCTGTTTTTGAGAAAGTTCAGCTTTGTAAGTTTCGGCTTTGGTAATTTCATTACTTAAAAAACTAAAACGAGTTTCAAGATTTTTCTGAAGATTGGCAAGCTTGTTTTTTTCTGTTTCTAATTTTGTTTTGTTGTCATTTAAAGAAGTAATATCTTTGTTGTACTGAGTGATAACATCTTTGTCGCGACTGATAACTGATTGATACCAAGTATATTGTTGGAGAATTGAGGAACTGTCTTTACCAGCAAAAAAAATCAATAAAGTACTAAATTTTTTACTATTTTTATAGTAACGTTTTACTCTTTCACCTAAAAGTACTTTTTGAACTTCAAGATCAGATTCTTTATCAATTAATTTTTGGTTTAATTGAGTTACTTGATTGCCAATAGATTTTATTTGAGAACGATATTGAGTAATTTTTTTTTGAAGATCAGTAGACTCATTTTTTAAAGGAGCAATAGCTGACTCAAGATCGGCAATTTGCTTAGTTAAAGCGGCAATATCATCATCAATACTGGCAAAAGATGGTTTGGTAACCAAAAAAATAACTAAGATAAACAAAAATAAAATTGATATTTTTTTAAAAATTAAATTCACTGTTTAAGTTTATCATTTG
>CAZLAG010000035.1:0-5380 GCA_964557475.1 uncultured Gammaproteobacteria bacterium | reverse complement strand
AATAATTAATCTCCACTTTTTCCCTTTTTCTGTTAAAATACTCCCATGACAGCTTTACCAAAACACTGGCCCTCTAGCCGCCGACAAGGTCGTCGACGTGCCACTCAAAAAGGTCCAAAATTAATTAAACCAATAGTTTGCAAAAATTGTGGCCAACCAAAAATGGCTGGTTTTCAATGCCCCAACTGTAAACAGTGAAAAATAAATTTGACCCACGTCATTTAAAAAGAATTGCTAATGTCCAAGCCCTTTTTGCTTGGAGCTGTGGTAATAATGAACCTCATACTGAGGATAGTCAGAAAATTATCAAAAAAATCCCCAAAATTGATCAAATTATTACCCAAAATGCTCCAAAGTGGCCTTTAGACAAAATTAATAAAGTCGATCTCAATATTCTTCGTTATGCTTTTTGGGAATTATTTTATTTCAAAAAAAATCCCGAAAAAGTTGTTATTGATGAAGCTATAGAAATTGCCAAAGAATATGGTACCGAAAGTTCTTCTTCCTTTGTAAACGGTGTTATTGGCAGTGCTTTAAAGGCCAAAAATGAATCAACCACTTAAAAACTTACAAAAATTAATTAAATATACTTTTAAAGATGAAAATAAACTTTTTCAAGCTTTAATTCATCGTTCTTATTTAAATGAACATAAAAATTCTTCTTTAGAATCTAACGAGCGATATGAATTCCTTGGTGATGCTGTTTTGGAGTTGTGGTCTACAGATACTCTATTTAAACTCTTTCCTCGTTTTGACGAAGGTAAGATGACTAATTTAAGGTCTTTAATTGTCTGTACCAAAAATCTTTATCAAATTTCATCCAACCTAAATTTAGGAAATTTTATAATGTTATCTCATGGAGAAGAAAATCATGGAGGCAGAGAAAATCAATCAATCTTAGCTGATACTCTTGAAGCTACTATTGGAGCTATTTATCTTGATTCTGATCTACCACAAGTTTTTTCTATTTTAAATCAACTTTTTAAAGATAGTCTCGAAAAACTTTCTTCTCAAAAAATCTTTAAAGACCCAAAGAGTATTTTTCAGGAAATTGCTCAAGCCAAAAGAGGAATTACTCCACATTATCAAACAATTTCAGAAACTGGCCCTGATCATCAAAAGACCTTTGAAGTAGCAGTTTTTATCGGAGAAGAACAAATTGCTACTGGCACTGGTAACTCAAAACAAAAGGCCGAAGAAGATGCTTCGATCACTGCTACCAAATTATTCACTAATTTAGTATAATAACCAACATATGTTGAAAATCAAATTATTACCACGAGGTAAAAAACACCAAATTACTTATCGTATTGTCGTCGCTGAATGCCGCAGTAAATCTGATGGTAAATTCATTGATGATTTAGGATTTTATACTCCTCAAACAAAATCTTTAGAATTGAATAAAGAAAAAATGGCTGTTTGGACTAAAAATGGTGCCCAAATAACCACCGGAGTCGATAAACTTATTAATCCTGATAAATATCCTAAAAAAATTAAAAACGTAAAAGAAGAAAAAAAGGCCGAATCTGAAGTAAAAGAAGAAATTGTCGAATCAAAAGATGAAACAGCTGAAACTTCGACAGAAGAAGTTAAGGAAGAAGTTACAACTGAACAATAATTTATATGGCAGATATCAAAGATACTTTAACTTTTATTATCAATAATATTGTCCCAAAAGATACTCAAATTTCTATAAACGAAACTCAAGAAGAGGGAATGACTGTTTTTGAAATTGAATCACCAGCAGAAGTTACTGGCAGAATTATTGGAAAAGAAGGTAAAACTATTAAGTCAATCCGAAATATTTTAAATATCGCTTTCCCTCAAACCAGATTCTTGCTCAAAATTAAGGATTAAATCCTCAAAGACTAAAAGGATTATTTCTGTTGTATTCAACAAATTCTTTATTTCCTGTTTCTTGATTAACTCCACCTTCTACAGTTCCAAATTTATTAATAGTTGATAACAACTCAGACTCTTCAGTTGTCAACTGTAAATCTTTAAGAGTTAAGTTTCCACTTGTATAGTCATTTTTACTTGGAACATAATAAGAAGAAACCATCATTTCTAATTCAGATACACCATTGTTAGTTTCTGAACTAAATTTATCAATAAACAATATTGGTAAACTATTTTCTAAAGCCTTAATTAATTCTAAATTTCTATTACTTGGTCCAGTTAAAACTACACTAACTGGCATTCGAACTGCTGTCTCTTTATTAGAAACCTTTAAAGTTTCTGATAAATTATTTTTAATTTCACCTGGATTTACCAAAAAACTTTTTATCTGAAAACCAAAACTGTCAGCTATTTTTCTAATTACTCCAACTAATAAATATGATTTTTTCTCTTTCAAAACTGCTTTATCTAATACATCTGCTTCTTTATTCAACTGTTCAATATCAACTGATGTTAAATAATTTTTCTTTTCATTAGTTAGTTTAATTTGGGAATTAACATCATTAATAACTTTTATATTATTTTTAATATCATTAATTTTAGGAATAATCACCAAACTTAAACTAATAAAAAACAAAACTACTATCAATAAAGGCGTTAAAAATAGTTTTAGTAAACTTTTATCTATACCAAAAAATTTTTCTGGTGCTTTCAAACTTAAAAATTGAATATTTTTTACCTCTTTCATTTTAATCTTACCTCCATTTCAAAAGTCCAAACTCCAGATTTAACCTCAACATTTTTTAAAATTGCCTTAGAAAAACCTTCCAACTCTCCATTATTTATGGAAACCACTCTTTCTTCTACTTCACTCATTAACTTACCATCATTAATAGTTCCAATTAAAACAAATTGTTCTTTAGACTCAATTCGAATATCTTCAATTTTTATAGCTTCAGAGAATAAAGACTTAACCATTTCTATTGAACTTCCATATTCAAACCTTTCCGCTAACACTTGACCAACTACTTTTGCTTGATATTTTACCTGTTGATTAACCACCATACTACTTAATAACGTCTTATATTGATTAAAAACCGATTGATATTTTTTATTAACTTGATTAGATATTAATTTTGATACAAAAAAACCACCAAAAACTATTAACATCAATAATACCCATCCTCCAACGAAAATCCACAAAAAAGAATTTATTTTGTATCTTATAGAGATCTGTTTTGCTTGAAATTTTGCTTGCGATGGTAATAAATTAATGTCTCCATTCATTCCACTAATCCTCGCATTGCCAAACCTGTAACCAAAGCAAATCGACAACCTTCAATATTTAAATTAAACTGAGTTCTAGTCTTACTGATGTCAATCTTAGAAAAAGGTTGAATCACTTGTACTTCTACTCCAAAAAATTTAGTTAATTCTTCAGCCAAACCTGGTAAATTGGCTCCACCACCAGCCAAAATCATTAATTCTATTTTTTTACCACCACTATCTTCCATAAACAAAGCCATCGCTTTTCTTATTTCCTCAGCTATATTATTAAAAACTGGCATTACTGCTGATCTAATTTTCCCTTCCAATTCACTTTCCTTTATTCCATAAGCTTTTTTATATTCATCAGCTGAAGCCATATCTAAACTTAATCCCAAAGAAATCGACCGAGTAATTGATTCTCCACCAACCAATATTGATCGTGAAAAATAAACATTACCTTTATCAATATTAAAGATACTCGAAGATTTTTCTCCTAAATCTACTACCATTACTCTCTCTACAGTACTTATATTTGTTTTAATTATTCGTCTTAAAGCAATCGAAGATGATTCTAATGCCAATAATTCTAATCCTAAAGATTTAAATAATTTAATATAAACTTGAATCAATTTATTTCTAGCCGCCACCACAAAAATTGTTAATCTACCCGCATCGTCTTTTTCAATAACCTCATAGTCAATTGAAACTTCATCTAAAGGGTAGGGGACAAAAGTTTCAGCTTCAAATTTTAAAGCGTCCATAATTTCTGAATCTTTTAATGGTGGCAATCTTACTAATCGACTGATTATTTCACTTTCTGGTAAACCAGCTACTACTTGTTTTGGTTTGATTTTTAGATCATCCATCAATCCTTTAATTATTTTTTCTGAGTCATCCAAAAATTTTCCCCTATCTTCGTCAGTTTTTATATCAGCTACCGGTAGTTTTGCTTCACCTAAAGCATCTAAAACCAAACCATCACCAATCTTAGATAAGGAAACTACTTTCACTGAATTTTGACCAATATCAATACCAATTATTTCACTCATTAGTTAAGTATAAACAGTTTCTTCTACTGACTCAATACGCTATCACCAGATGTAATTGTTTCCAACATAAAAGGTGGTATTTCATTAAAACGATTCAAAACTGTTATTTTTGTATTAACTCCTCCATTCATTTGTCCCACTGAAGTAATTTCTTCTCCCTGAGACGGAAATGCAGCGTTACCTTTTACCACTATATTAGTATTACCACCAATCGGAGTTATTACCAAAAGCATTCCATCAGTTACATTTATAGCATCAGTACAATTTCCACTAATTTGATTAAAACCATTTACACTATTACCACCGTTCATGTTGTATCCCATTCTAGTCACCAAATTATTCCCAGTAAATAAATCTACTTTAAGTCCACCAGTAAAATTACTATCAGTACAAATTTGATCAATACTACCAGTAAACATATTTGTCCCAATAGTTTTATCAACTTCATGATTTACCAACCAAAACAAAAAAGGTTGTCCAGACAAAACCACTCCACCAGAATTAATTTCATTACCTCCACCAATATTTATTGCCGTCACTGTAGCGCTACTATTAGTTTCAGAATATTGTTTATTACCAGTCGCCAAATAATATTCCACCCCAGATTCTGCTGTATTAAAAGCTTGTTTCAATAAATCTTCATCAGTATCTATTTTAGTTTCCGTCACTGTATTTTTGGAAACCGATAATCCTACTGTCAACATTAAAGCTGATACTAGTAATACCATTAATACTACTTGTCCACTTTGTTTTTTATTTATTTTATTATTCATTATTTTTTTATTTATTATTTTTTTCTACGATCTATCATCTACGATCTAATTACCCCATTTCCAATCAATAACACTTTTTACCATACTACCGGGCATATTAAATATATAACTAGGTCTAAAATTAATTATTGTTGAAGGAGAATCATTATTATTTATTTTATTAGTATAAGATCGAGTAATATTTACCTTATTGGTTGCATAAAGACTACCATTAATAGTCAATTGATTAGAACTAATTCCACCAACATTAATATTATTACCTGCTAAAATACCATCAAAATTATTAACCGACGGATCAATTGTAATATCACCACTGGCAACAATCATAAAGAAATAATTAGGTTTCAAAACCCAATCGTTTATTTTATTTTGAGAAATAATTACATTACC
>CAZLAG010000034.1:0-5526 GCA_964557475.1 uncultured Gammaproteobacteria bacterium | reverse complement strand
ATATTTGATCTAAAGTTTTTTTTGTAAACACTTTATAACCAGTTTCCATATCAGTTAATTTAAATCTAGTAAATATATTCGAAAAAGATGTTAAAAAACGATTAACTATAAATTGTCGATTATCTGTTAAGTTATTGATTTTAAAATTTAAAAATCTAGATCCATAAACAACATCTGCCTTTTTTAAAATAATTGGCCTTAGTAATCTAAAATAATCTACCGGATCATATTCTAAGTCAGCATCTTGTATCAACACAATATCTCCTGTCGCCAACTTAAAACCAGTTCTTAATGCCATACTTTTACCCATATTCTTTTCATGAAAGACTATTTTAATTTTTGGGTATTCTTTTTTTATTTTTTTTAAAATATTTTGAGTTTCACTTCCACTACCATCATCAACAATTATTATTTCTTTTTTAAAACCATCAATCTTAGTTAAGATAATTTTTTCTATAATTTTTATTAAAGTCTTCGATTCATTAAAGCAAGGAATTACAATCGAAAGTTTCATATTATAGAACTCTACCTTTAGGTGTTCTTTTTATTAATCCTTTTTTCATTAAAAATGGTTCATAAACTTCAGTAATTGTTCCCACATCTTCGGACAAACTAGCTGCTATATTCTCTACTCCTACTGGACCTCCATGATATTGATTTTTGACTACATCTAAATACCTTCTATCTGCATCAGATAAACCCATACTATCCACTCCCAACATATTCAAAGCATCTTCAACTTCTTTTAGAGTTATTAAACCATCAGATTTTACTTGAGCATAATCTCGTACTCTTCTTAATAATCGATTAGCAATTCTAGGAGTTCCTCGAGATCTTTTGCCAATTTCTAAGGCTGCTCTAGTTTCAATTTTGACATTAAATACTTCAGCTGTTCTTTCTACTATTTCACTCAAATCTTCATCACTATAAAAATCTAATTGTTGGACATATCCAAATCTATCTCTCATTGGCCCAGAAATTAAACCGATTCGAGTTGTTGCTCCTACTAGTGTAAATTTTTGCAAATTCAATCGAACAGTTTTTGCCGATGGTCCCTTTCCTAAAACTATGTCTAAAGCAAAATCTTCCATGGCCGCATAAAGCATTTCTTCCACCAATTTATTTAATCGATGAATTTCATCAATAAACAAAAAATCACCCTTTTTAAGACCAGTCAAAATTGATGCTAAGTCTCCAGCTCGACTCATTGCTGGGCCTGATGTCATTTTTACATTTCCACCCATTTCTCGAGCCATTAAACAAGCTAGAGTCGTTTTTCCAAGACCTGGTGGACCATAAAACAAAATATGATCAAGAGCATCACCTCGAGACTTAGCTGCAGCCAAAAATATATTTAGCTGTTCTTTTAATTTTTCTTGCCCAATAAATTCATTTAAAATCTGCGGTCTTAATTTCTTTTCAATTATTTTTTCTTCCGTCTCTATTTTGGCATCTAAGATTTTTTTATTATCCATATTTTTTAATTTAAATTTTGCAAACACCAACTCAATTTTTCTTCTGTTGTTTCCAAATCAATTGGTAATTTACTAGTTACTTTTTCAATCTCTTTTTTATCAAAACCCAATTGTTTTAAACTCAAAACTAAATCATTTTCAAAATCTTTTTCATCATCTTTAGTTAAATCCAATTCTCCCAACCCTCCGATTTTTGATTTTAAATCGATAATAATTCTTTGGGCTGTTTTTTTACCAATCCCTTTTATTTTTTGAAAGAAATCAACGTCTGCATCACCAATTGCTTTTATTATTAAATCCGATTTTGTCCCAGCCAAAATTTGGGCTCCAGTTTTTGGACCTACTCCAGAAACTGAAATTAACATTTTAAACAAATTGACATCATCCCAATTTTCAAAACCATACAATGCAATTTCGTTTTCTGATACCGCCATATAAGTATAGATTTTCACTTCATCACTTAGTTGATAATTTTTTTTCCCTACAAAAACCAAATACCCTACTCCACCAACTTCTATTTCTACATAATCACCAAATACTCTATCTATTTTTCCTGTCAAACTTGAAATCATAAATCAATTTTACACTAAACCCGAACATAATCCAAAGATTATTTTTCATTTAAATTACCCTATATCTAAATATCACCAAAGTGGATCAATCAGCCTTACAAATCCTTATTAGTAAATAAATAAGTCAATGCCACTGCCACTGCATCTGATGCATGAGAAGGGTTTATATTACATTCCAAACATAAAATATTTCTCACCATTATTTCCACTTGTTCTTTCTCAGCTCGGCCATACCCTACTAATGCCATTTTCACTTGTAATGGAGTAAATTCCGCCACCTCAATTTTATTTTTTTCACCACAAAATTTTATTATTCCAATTGCCTCAGCAACTTTTAATGCCGACTTGGCATTTTTAGCAAAAAATAAAGATTCAAAAGCCAAAGCAGTAACTTTATATTTTTTAATTAATCTCTCCAATTCTTCATAAATTTCTGCCAATCTTTTGGGTGAATCATCAATAATTTTTGTCACCAAACACCCACATTCTACCAATTTAAATTCTCTATCATCTACGACCGATGATCTACGATCTAATATCGCCCAACCAGTGTTAGCTAATCCCGGATCAATTCCTAAAATCATAACCTATTCTATCTCAGTTATTATCCTTGGCAAAAAATAATCTACTTGTTCTTTTGGCAAACCAATTTCTTTTAATCTATTTCCTATTTCAGTATCAGAAATACCTTTTACTTTCCAATCTTTAGAAACTTGTTTTATAAATTCATTCCATTCATGAGGAAATATCACCCAAGATTTAGTTTCAAAACCATAAAAATCAGGAATAAAAACCGATCTAGGTTTAAAACACAACGCTGCCGTCATTACTTTCTTAGCTCCAGCACCAATTACATAATTTTTGGCAAATTTTAATGTCTCTCCAGAATCAACCACATCATCTAAAATCAAAATATTTTCTCCATTAATTAGATCACTTAATGGTTGAATTAGTTTAATCTCACTATTTAAATTAATACCTTCGTAAGATTTAACTCTAATTGAAGATAAGTTTGGAATATTTAATTGATCTATTAAAGCTCTAGACCAAGTCCATCCTCCTCTAGCCAAAGCTATTAACCTATTAAATCCATTAAATTTCTCATTAATCTCTTTAGATATTTCAAAAGCCACTTTTCCCATTTCATCCCAAGTTGGACAAACATAACTAATACCATCAATCACTGTTTCTTTAAAACCAAAATCTCTTTTCATTTTTTATTATATTACGTTCCTATTTTCATTTTCAACTACTTATTTAAGTTATAGGATAATCATTATTTTTTCCACTTTTCCACACCAACATCCCATATTTTTTTACTACATCAAAATAATTATTTTATAAGATAATATTTAGCTTTGAATCTGTCACTGAAAAAATCTGAAGTTACAATTTTGGAACGTTTTTGAACGTGGGCGACCACATTCATTTTCCAGTGGAAAAATTCGTAACGAAGATTTTTTAAAAAATTAAAGGCAAATTAAGTTATAATTCCACTATGGATATCCAAAAAAATATTCCTCTCGCCCCATATACCACTGTCAAAATTGGTGGCCCAGCTGATTTTTTTGTTCATGCCAAAAATACTTCAGAATTATTGGAAGCTATTAAGTATGGACAAAACAATAATCTTCCAATTACTATTTTGGGTAATGGATCTAATATTTTAATTTCCGATTCTGGTATTCGTGGTTTAGTCATTAAAAATGATTCTAACGAAATTGAAATTATTTCCGAAAATAGGGTAAAAATATCTTCTGGAACTCAAATAAGTTTGGCTATAAATTTTTTGGCTCAAAATAAATTGTCCGGTCTTGAAGAATTTTCTTATATCCCTAGTAGTATTGGTGGAGCTATCTATGGCAACATTCATGGATTTGATAAAACTAATTTTTCTCAATTAATTGAATCTATTGAAGTGTTTAACTTAAAAGCTAATCAAATTGAAACCATAATCCCCAATTTATCCGAATGGGTATATGATTTTTCACCACTTCAAAACCAATCTCACTTAGTTATTATTTCTGCTACTTTAAAATTTAAACCAGGTGAAACTAGGGAAATTTTAGAAAAATCTCAAACAATTTATCAACAAAAATCTACTAAACAACTAATTAATTCTATTGGTTGTGTCTTTAAGAATATTTCAAATGAAGCTGCCATGAAATTAAATCTTCCCATATCAACCGGACAAATTATTGATCAAAAATTGAATCTCAAAGGTTACTCTATTGGTGGTGCTCAAGTCAGTCCCCTTCATGCCAATTTCATTATTAATAATGGTCACGCCACCGCTTCAGATTATTTAAAATTAATTAAATATATTCAATCGCAAGCTTTAGAAAAATTAAATCTCACTCTCGAACCAGAAATTAAATTTCTTGGAGAATTTTAGCCAAAAAAAAGGGACCGATAGAGCTGTTTGCGTAAAACGCAACAGATATCGGTCGCCCGTTCAAATTGTTCAGTTCCTGGATAAAATATCCAAGATTTTCTCTTCGAAAGGTATGGCCGGATTGGGACGATCCATGAAAGCGATGCCCCCAATATCCATTCCTGCCGCATAGCACAAAGCTGCCAAATGTTGGCTAGCCACTGGAACCTGTTTTTTCATTAGAAACTCCAAGTCAGCTTCTGTTAAAGCAATCACTTGGGTTTCTGCCAGACCAGTATCAGTACCCTTGTTTTCAGCAGCACGATCAATGATTTCTTGAGCAGATAAACTGCTTACAGCAGATACCAACAATTCGTCCTGTTTTTCCGGATAATCCACCTGAATAATACCTTCAACGGTATATGTATATTCCTCAGGTTTCAAACCCAGTTCATGCCCAAGCTGATCTCGAACATTGTTTGCAATCATCTCATCGAGATTGACAGTTTCAGGCATCTTTCTCTCAGCAAAATCGATATACGGCAATACCATATATCCTGCTGGAGTACCCAAAAAACCTTTGCAACTTCTGTTCGTTAACGCTCGCTGAAGAGAAATAGCATAGCCATCGTCGGAAATCAAACCAATACTTAAACCCAATGGCATGAAATCCTGCATCAAACCAGAGGTAGCCACATATAATGGCCATGCCACAGGTCTGACATAGCGTTGTTTCGTAAACGCTTCAAGATGAAATTTCGGTTTTACTCGAAATTTCTCCGGTTCTCCGGCTAAATCAGCAATACCTTGCCTAATAGCCTCCAGTTCTTGTGAGGAAACATTGCGATAACCAAGAAAATTTTTCAAGGTTACCTCATCCTCGACTTCAGGCAATACATTTGCCATACCCAACTTACCTTTGATGTTTTGAAAACTAAAATTTCTCATGTTCTTTCTCTTACCTTTCTTTATTTTATTATCGGACCATAAATAGTAACCAATTTATTGATTATCATTTAAGGTCCGATATTTTCTGAACAATTTGTTAAAGTTCTATTTACTTCAAAGATTTATCGTTTTTGATAAATTTATCCGTAAACAACCA
>CAZLAG010000033.1:0-5788 GCA_964557475.1 uncultured Gammaproteobacteria bacterium | reverse complement strand
AATTAAAACTATCAAACAAAGAATTAGATCAATTATTTAAATTGGTGAGATGGCACATGTTTACAGTTGCTGAAACTCAAACCGATAAAGCGGTGAGAAGATTTATTAGAAATGTGACTCCAGAATACATTAATGAAATGATTGTTTTACGAAGAGCTGATAGAGTTGGTAGTGGAGCTAAAGAAACTAGTTGGAGATGGGAATTGTTTAAACAAAGAATTGTGGAGGTTCAAAAACAACCATTTGCAGTCAAAGATTTAAAAGTTGATGGTAAAGATGTAATGGAAATTTTGAATATTAAACCCGGACCAAAAGTTGGTGAAGTATTGAATGCCATTTTTAAGGAAGTGGAGGAAAAACCAGAAATGAATGAAAGAGAAGTTTTGTTGGAAAAAATTAAAGAATTTATTTAAATTTTCTTTTTTGAATGTTTTTTGAAAAATAATACCAATGGAATGGCGACGCCAGTGGAAGAATAAGTACCACAAATAACTCCAACTAGAAGAGCTGTAGCAAACCAACGAGTGCTAGAACCACCAAGTAAAACCAAAGAAGTTAACATAAAAATAATAGTCATAGAATTATTGATAGAACGATTCAAAGTTTCTGTTACTGCTTGATTGGCTAATTGAACCCAATCAATTTTATAATTTTGACGTTTAAGTTCCCGAATACGATCAAAAGTGACAACAGTGTCATGAACTGATGAAGAAAGAGTAGTCAAAAGAGCGGTGACAAACAGAGAGTCTAGTTCGGCTCCAAAAAAATGACCAAATATAGCAAAACTACCAATTAAGATAAATGTGTCATGAAACATGGCTAAAATAGCACCAGCACCAAAAGAAATATCACGAAATCTACGACCAATAAATAAGAATAAAAATAAAGATGAAAGAACAACAGCAGTAATAGTTTTTTGTAATAATTCCCTTCCCAAAATTGGTCCAACAGATTCGTATTTTAACTCTTTAATATTTGTAAAATTTTCTTGCAAAGAGGAATTAAGTTTATTTTTTTGTTCAGTATTAATATCGGCAAACTTCAATGAATAATCTTGATTACCTAAATAATTTATTTCTTTTATTTCAAGATTGTTTTTTGAAAAAACTTCTTTTAGTTTTTCTTCTGAATATTGAGGAATATTGAGATCCCAAGTAGTACCACCAGTAAAATCAATGGATAATTTGAATCTCCAAAAAATAACTGCAAAAAGCGAAACTAATAATAGTGTAGTAGAAAAAACCAAAAAAAATGGTCTAAGTTTCATTATATTCATAATTAGTTGATTAGTAAGTAGCTTTTAGCTATTAGCTTTAACTGGTAATTTTTCTCTTATAAAAACACGTAAAAGATTACGAGTAACAAAAACTCCAGTAAAAATACCAATAAAAATACCTAAAATAAGAGTGACAGCAAAACCACGAATCATACCTGAAGTACTTAAAAATGACCAATTTAAAGGGTTAAATAATATAAAACCAGTAATGATAGTACAGGTATTAGCGTCTTTTATAGAATCCCAGGCTCGACCAAAAGCTGATTCAAGAGCCATGGTTAAGTTTTTACCTTTTCTAGTTTCTTCTTTAAACCTTTCAAAAATTAAAATATTACTATCGACAGCCATACCAATAGATAAAATAAAACCGACGATACCTGGAAAAGTAAGAGTTACTGGAATAAGCCGATAAAGAGTTAAGGTAATCAAACCATAAATAATCAAACCAATGTCAGCGACTAATCCAAGTTTGCCATAATTAGCAATCATAAATAAACAAACCAAAATAAGACCAACAATTCCAGCAAAAATACCTTTGTTGAGAGAATCTTTACCAAGAGTAGCTCCAATTTGAGATTGTTGAATTAAAGTTATAGGTAAAGGTAATGCCCCAGCATTTAATTGAACAGAAAGATTTTTAGCTGATTGAGAATCAAAACTACCACTAATTGAGGCCTTTCCTTCAGTAATTACTGAATTAACGACAGGGGCAGTTAACATTTGTCCATCTAATAAAATGGCAATTCTTTTATTTAAATATTCTTTAGTGGCAGTGGCAAATATTTTGGCACCTTCTTCGTTAAATTCCAACGACACTTCAGGTTGAGAATCATTAGGATTTATAGTGACAGTGGATAATTTTAAATGAGAACCATTGAGACCAATATCTTTAACTGATTTTAAAAATTCAGCTGAACTAGAAGCAGTAGTAAATAAATTATCATCAACAACACCATAAAAATTTAATTGAGCTGTTGTACCAATAAGGTCGATAGCATCATTTATATTTTCTATTCCAGGGAGCTCAACTTGAAGTCTGTATTTATCTTGTTGTTTGTTGATTTGAACTGAAGTTTCACTGACACCAAACAAATTAATTCGTCGTTCTATTTTTGATTTTAATGACTCTAAAGCATTTGGTAAATTTTCTGAACTGACTCCAGAAGTATCAATATTGAAAAGAAGAGAAGAACCGCCAGCTAGATCGAGACCATATTTTAGATCAATCTTTTTTTTAATTTCTTTTGAACCAAGGTTAAAATTAATTTCAGGACGGTAGAAAGTATGTTGCCAATTAATTTTACCTAAATGAATGTTTATAGGCAAAATTTTTGGCATGTTTAAAACCATACAAACAAAAGTCATACCTATAATGGTCCAGAAAATACGCAGAGTTTTTTTACGTTTGGTCATAAGTTTAATTTTTTGGTGAACTCATTAAAGAAAGTTGGCGGGGATGACCGGAAAAAGTATATTTTATTGAAACTTTAGTTCTGTTAACAGCAATACTAACAGGATCACCTTCTTGAATATTAAAATCTTTAATTGTTTTTGAAGGTATTGTAATAGCAAGACTATTACCTGTTTTGATTACTTTTCGAATTTGAGTCATTTATTAAAAATTAATAGCTTCTTTAAGATCACCTATTATAGCAATTGGACAGTTAAGAAAGAAATCGATAATAAATTGATCTCTTTTTTGTTTACGTAAAACAAATTCGTTTTTATCCATAACCATATAGTTAATTTCATGACCTCGAACACTTTCTTCTTGTTTTATAAAATTTTCGATTTCATTAAAAGAAATATTTCCAACAATTATAATGTCGATATCATCAGCATTTTTTTTGTTATTAATTAAAAAATTATAACTATAAAAAACTAGTTTTAGATTACCTAAATTTTCATTTTTTGACTGCAATTTTAGACCTAAACCTGAATTTTGATTGGCAATTGTTAATAAATTAGTGAACAAAGGAGAGCTTTGATTAGCCCAATAATAAAGACGATTACCGCGCCATTCAAAATTAATTAAATTGGCCTTTTTTAAATTTTCTAATTCACGTCTAACTGAATTAATTTCTTCATCAACGAGTCTAACTAATTGACGAACATAAAAAATTTCTTGTGGAGAATAAAACAAAATATTGATTAGTTTTAATCTGGTCTGAGAAACAAATAAGTATTTTAGACTAGTTTGTATCTTCATAATTAATTATAAGAAACTGCAGTAGCTAGTGGTAGAATTTCAACCCAAACATTACCAGCCACAAAGTTTATTTCTTTACCACTTTTATCCTTATAGATAGTTCTGGAAACACGATTAGCTTTTGACCAAGTAATGTCAGTTTTAGTTCCATTTTGGATTAAAACACCATTTCCAGAACCGATTACTTCGTATAAATTATGAAGATGTTCGTCAATCGATCTAGATTCTTTAGCAAATTGAATTACTACATTTTTGGCAGTAATGGTTTTTTGAGTATTGAAATCAACATGTTCATCACCACCGTTATAACGAATATAGTTATTATTGATGGCATCATATCTCCAATTCACAGAATAGCCTTTATAACCTGACCAAAAATCAAAAGAAATATTTGAAGCTGTAGGACTAGAACTGGTTTTGTCTTCTTGTTTAAACAACCAAGCACGATAATTTTTATCCCACGAAGTATTTTTTATTTCTGTTTTATTAGTTAAACCACGACTAGTAGCAATGTTATAAAGTTCTTTTGAGGAACAATACATAGTATGTTCTGTGGCAACTACTTTACCGGTTCTTTCTGGTTCACGACGACAAACTTTGTATGAAAGAGAAAATTGACTTAAATCGCTCCAAGTACCCTTATCATTCCAACCATAACTAGCTATCTGTTCAATGGCTTGGGCTTTTTTGTTGGTAGTGCATGGACCACCTGATGTTGCGGCACTACAATTAGCCCCGCCAACATGGGTATAAAGAGGATAATCCGAATATTCTGAGGCTAAGTCAAGAAAATAAGTTCGAGCTGATCGAACTGGACCTAAATCATATTTATTGCTTTCTGATTCAGCAATAACACCACAATAAAAAACACCCATAAATCGGGTAATTCCACCTTCAGCCACAGCTTCATATACTATATCGGCACCTTGAAGACCAGATTGTGGTCGTGAATCTTCGTGGTTTTCGATCATAACCATCAAAGGTCGACGGTTGGACCAAATAGCTTTTTCCTCTTTTGTGTAAAGTTGGCCATTAATAGGACAAGCTTCAGTTTTGGGACCAGAGTATATTGAACCTGACTCAATTTTGGATTTATCTTCAGTTTTCTTGGTATTGTTTTTAACAGTTGTCAAAAATGAATGACCAGATGCTGGAATAAAATGATCAAAGGCCAAATATGAAATACCTGTAAAAATAAGAAATAAACCAATGTTTCCAAATATTTTTGTTAATTTAGTATTCATTTTAAAATTTACCTTTTAATAGTTTTAACTATAGCTGATTTTTCCTCTTTTGACAAAGTGATATTATCCCCTTCACCATTTTTAATGGCTTTGGCATAAATCCTAGTAATATCTCGATTATGAAGTGAAGTAATGATGGCTCCAGTGTCATTTTGATCTAATATGGTAAGAATAAAACTTTGATCACCACCGAGATCATTAAATGGATTAAATCGAGTAACATTTATTTTTAGATTGTTTGATTGAGGTAATTGATTTTCTTTTGATATTGATTTTCTTTTATAAATAACAAAGAAAACATAAATTGACCAAAGAAAATTAATTATGACCAAAAAATAAATTAGAAAATTCATAAACAATTAATTGTAGCAAGAATTTTTGTGCTATACTCCGGTATGAACACCTTTGAAAATGAAAATATGAGTTTTTTAAAGAAGGATTTAATGAAGAGCTTGATTTTAAGTCTAATTTCTATTATGGTGATAGTTGCTATACGTTTATTTATTAAATTTTGAGGGGGTGAAGTTTTAAAATGCCAACCATCAAATTTTACAATGTAAAATCACGCAAAGCAGTTGAAGTTGATGTCAGCAAGGTCAAAAAAGTTACTCTTAAGAATGGTCGACCAGCAGCTGAAACAATCGATCCTGAAACCGGTGTTAAAATGTTCAAAATTTTATCAGCCGCGGATGCAGCTTTGCTTTAATTGAATTTTTAAGGATAAAATCCTGAAGAAACTGAAGGACCAATTCCGATTTATCGGAAAGGAAAGTCCGGACCACAAAAAACACAAGACCTGAAGATGTAAGGATTCGAGTGATCGAATGGCAATGCTACAGAGACGAGTAGGCGCAAGCCGAGGTGAAACGAGCATCCTCTTGGTGGAAATTTCAAGTTGAGGCGTTAATATCTAGTTTTTGAGAGCCTCAGGTAGAAAGAATAGATAGATGGTCCATAAACAGAATCCGGCTTAACAGTTTCTTCAGGATTTTTTAGTGGTTACTTGATTATTTTTTTACTACCAATATTTTGACAATGGTTTCGATGATTAGATATAGA
>CAZLAG010000032.1:0-6011 GCA_964557475.1 uncultured Gammaproteobacteria bacterium | reverse complement strand
TTTTACCTCAAATTAAATTTGAAAAAATACTTTAATATTAATTAGATGATATTTAGAAAAAAAATAGGATTAGTCTTGGGTGGCGGTGGAGCCAGAGGTTTTTTTCATATGGGTGTGATTAAAGGCTTGCAAGAACTAAATGTGAAAATAGATGAAATTGCTGGTACTTCGATTGGAGCAATAATTGGAATAATTTATGCTGCTAATCCCAAAATTGATTTTGAAAAAGTGGCAACTGAACTTGATTTTTTGGAAATATTTAAAATATTGGCCTTGGTAAAAAATAAGGATTTAAATAAAAATATAGAAGAATTTTTAAAAAAATATATTGTAGTGGAAAATTTTAGTGATCTAAAAATTAAATGCCGATTTAATGCCACTGATATTAATCAGAGAAAAGAAATTATTTTTGAAAATGGAAAAATATTTCCAGCTTTAATTGGTTCAATATCAATTCCTGGAGTTTTTAAACCATTAAAATATGAAGAAAAATATTTAGTAGATGGTGGTGTAAGTAATAATATTCCAATAACTTTAATTGACAAAGCTAAAAAAATATTAGTATCAGATATAACTGGACCAATTAAAAAAATTGATGAAAAAACTTTAGCAGCTGATGTTTTATATTCTTCAATTGCAGTGATGCAACAAAAAATTAGTTTAGAAAAAGCCAAAAATATTAAAAAAGAGATAATTTATTTAAATTTAGATGATGATAAGACTTTTATTTTGGACTTTCGAAAAAAGAATTATCAGTATTTAATTGATATGGGTTATGATTCAGTAATGAAAATAAAAAATAGATTAATTTAAATTAATCTAAAAGTAAGGCTTTTTTAGTGTTAAAATGTGTTTATGAAAAAAGTAAAAAAAGAAACAAAAATAGATAGTAAGGGTTTTTTAAAAATGCTTTCCGATTGGGAAGAAAAATTAAATGTTTATTTTGGTCAAAAAGCACCACAACTACCAAAAGAAATAGTTGATTTAATTGTTAAGATTGGCCCTTATTTAATGATTGTTGGTTTGGTTTTTAGCATACCAGCATTATTGTTTGCTTTTGGATTGGGAGCTTTAATTAGTCCTTTAGCTTTTTTAAATATAAGATATGGAATACATTTTTCTTTAACTACAATTTTTTCTTTAATCACTTTGGTCTTAAATATAATGGCAATTCCAGGTCTGTTTAAAAGATTAAAATCAGCTTGGAATTTAATGTTTTATGCATCTTTGATTCAAGCAGTATCTTATTTATTTAGCTTTAGTTTAGGTAGTTTAATAATTGGAATGGCAATTTCATGGTACTTTTTGTTCCAAATCAGAAAAGAATATAAATAAGAAAATTTATGGAAGTAAACGAAAAGATTGGTCTAATAACTAGAAACTGTCAAGAAATATTAACAGTTGAAGATTTGAAGGCCTTAATTGAAAACAAAACTGAATTAACTCATTATATTGGTTTTGAAATTTCTGGTTTAATTCATTTGGGGACTGGATTGATGTCGATGGGAAAGATTGCTGATTTTTTGAAAGCGGGAGTTAAATGCAAAATACTTTTAGCTGATTTTCATTCATATTTAAACAATAAATTAGGTGGAGATTGGGATAATATTCGATTAGCAACTGAGGGATATTTTAAACAGGGACTGATTGCTTCACTTAAATGCTTTGGAGTAGATGAAAAACAAGTTGAATTTATCACCGGAAAAGATTTGTATGCCAACAATTTAATTCACTGGGAAACATTTATGGAAGTAGGAAAGTATACTACTTTATCACGTAACTTACGATCAATTTCGATAATGGGTAAAAAAATGGGTAATGATGTAAGCATGTCAACTTTGTTTTATCCTCCGCTTCAAGTGGCTGATATTTTCACCCTAAGAGCTACTATTGCCCACGCTGGAATGGATCAACGAAAAGCTCATGTAATCGCTCGCGATGTTGCCAAAAAGCTAAGAGTAAATCCTTTAAAAAATAGTAAGGGAGAAATAATTGCACCAATAGCAATTCATCAAAATTTAATTGCAGGATTGACTGGACCAGATACCTCTACTGTTTTTAATGATACTGAAATTACTGCAGAAGAATCGTTGAAAATGAGTAAATCAAAACCAAACAGTGCTGTGTTTATTCACGATACTCCTGACGAGATTAGAGAAAAAGTAAGAAAAGCTTATGGACCTCCAAAAGAAATTGAATACAATCCATTGATAAATTGGGTACAAACATTAGTGTTTTGGGGTGAAAAAACAGGTGAATTTAAAATCTCTCGACCAGAAAAATTTGGTGGTGATTTAGTTTACACTGAGGTTGATAAATTAATTGAAGACTACAAATCAGGTGAATTATTTCCATTAGATCTTAAAAATGGGTTAGCTGATTGGTTGATTGAAAAATTGGCTCCAGCTCGCAAACATTTTGAAGAAGTCAAAGAAGCTAGAGAGGGACTAGTAAAAATGAGAGAGTTGTTGGCATTAAAATAATGAAAATATTAGTTCATAGTTGTTGTGCGGATTGTTTACTTAAATTAATAAATTCATTGAAAGATGATGAAGTAGTAGCATATTTTTATAATCCAAATATACATCCTAGAGCTGAGTATTTAGCCAGACTTAAGGCAATTCAAAAAATAACAGAAGAAAATAAAATTAGATTAATAGTGCCAGACTGGAGTCCTAAAGAGTATTTTATCAATCTCCCTAAATCCCTCTTTTACAAGAGGGACTTGAGATGTAGAAAATGTTGGAATTTAAGGCTTAATAAAACTTTTGAATATGCTAAGAAAAATAATTTTGAAGCGGTTTCGACTACTCTACTTTCAAGTCATTATCAAAATAAAGAAATAATAGAAAAAATTGGTAAAGAACTAGAAAAAGAATTTAAAATAAAGTTTTTGGTACCTAAAAAAATAAATAAGGAATTAAAAACTAGTGGTTTTTATAAACAAGATTATTGTGGGTGTTGTTTTTCGTTAATAGAAAGATTTGAAGAAAAGTTTTAGATTAAAATTATATAATTGGATAACCATGAACAAAAAGATTCTTTTGTTGGTTTTAATTTTAGTCGCGGGTTTTTTAACTTTATTTCGATTAAGTGATACTCAACTTTTAATTCACGATACAGCAAGAGATACACTTAAAATTCTCACACTATGGCAATCAAAGTCACTAACATTAATTGGCCCTCCAGCTTCATTTAGTTTAAATTCAATTAAGGAATTTTATTTTGGATCATTCTCATACTACCTAGCTCTATTGGGAATGATTTTATTAAAATTTAATCCAGTTGGTGCAGTTATACCAACAATTATTTTATATTTATTGTCTATTCCGATATTTTATTTATTTCTACGAAACATTAGTTCAAATAAATTTGTAATATTTATTGGCACAATCATCTACTCTATTTCACCACTCAACATTACCCACATGCGTTTTTTTTGGAATCCTAATACAATAATTCCACTTTCTGTTTTCTTTTGGTATTTAGTAACTCTTAGACAAAAAAAAGAAAAATTTAGTGTAAATTTTTTAGCAGGAATTATTACTGCAATCATTTTTAATTTTCACTATTTTACAGTTATTCCTATGGCCATTTGGACTTTAATTGTTTTATTTAATAAAAAATGGATTAAATTTTTGGGAATTATTGCAGGTTTTACAATAGGTACCATCCCTTTATTTATTTTTGAAATAAAACATAATTTTTATATTTTAAATGCTTTAATTTACAACTTAAACAATAACGTATCTTTAAATAATATTGATTTGTTTAGGATAGTTGGAAGATTAGGTGAAATATTTATGGCAATTTTAGGTATTAAAAGTGGAGAAATTTATTACGGAACTTTATTTAAATTTAATGGAATTTTATATTGGTTAATTGAAATATTATTTTTAATATTAATTATAGTTGTTGCTTATAAAATCAGAAAAAAGAATAGATTTATTTATTTGTTTCCATCAGTAATTAGTATTATATTTGCAGTTATTTTTTCTGATACCTCTTTTTATACGAGATATGTTTTTGGAGCTTTACCTTTAATTATTTGGTTGATATCAGAAATGTTTGCATTGAAATATTCTAAATTTCTATTAATTCCAATATTAGTATTGATTACTTTTGCAAACTATAAAATATTAAGTTTCACACCTAATATTAAAACTGGGAATATACAGATAAAAACTATAGAAAAAATTTCTCAAAAAATAGTTTCCGAAAATCCTCAAGGTAGATATAATCTATCAGCAAATATCAATGGCGATGCTCAAGCTCTTGATCTTCGTTTTTTTGTGCAAAGAGATGCTAAAACAAAACCTCAAGATATAAAAAATTACAATAATTTGGATAGACTTTATGTTGTATCACCAAGTATAGAAAAAATTAAATCTGAAAATAGGTGGGAATATTATGCATCCGGTGACTGGAACAATGTATCGGTATATGATTTTGGAGAAATAAATCTTTATAAATTTGAAAAATCTTATTAGATTGATAGACTATTAAGCTTTTTGTTCTGCTTTTTTTTGATACATTAATTTATCGGCTCGTCCAATGGTTTCTCTTAAATTTTCATGATCAATAGAACTATCAAAATGAGCAACTCCAAAAGCAAAATTAGCCCTACTGCCATTTTCTCTTTCTATATCTTGCTGATCAAGTCTTTTTGTTATTAAACTTTCAAATTCATCACGATCTTCTGGATTAACTCCTTTACAAATAATAAGTAATTCATCTCCCTTATCATTATTCGGTCGAACTATTAGATCACCTTTACGAATGTGTTTTTTAATAAAAGAAACAGAATCAATAATTAATTGATCACCAGCTTCGTGGCCCTCAGTATCATTTGTTTTTTTTAGATTATTGATATCACAAAAAATTATACTAGTATCAAAATCTCGTTTAGAATCAAATTTTTCTAAATAATTTTTTAAAAAATTTCCATTATAACAACCAGTTAGATGATCAATATATATTAATTCTGCAATCTTATCGGCGGCAATAGAGACATCTGGCTTTTCTTGACCTTGGGATATTTGTGATTGCTTCACATAATCTACCAAAGAAAAATTATTTATTGCTGTACGTTCCGTCATATTGGTGTAATAATACCACGATAAATTGAAATAATAAATCTAAAGATAAGACATGAATAAATTTGGAATGGTATAATCATCTTTACCCTTAAAAGTTAAGACTAATTATGGATAAATTAAAAGATTTTTTGACAAAATATAAGACCATAAAATATAAAAAAGGCCAAATATTGGTAAGACCAGGAGATACTTTTGATAAGGTAATTATTGAAAAAGACGGATTTGCTAGAGTTTATCAATCAAACAATGAAGGAAAAGAAGTTAGTTGGCCGATATTAAAGCCAATGTGGTTATATTCCTGGGTAACTGGTTTTAACAAAGGTAAGAGTCAATATTTTGTAGAAACAGTAACCAACATGGAAGCTTGGACGATTCCAATTGAAGATTTTGACAAATTTTCTAAAGAAGAAATTTATTCGGAAATAATAAAAGGATTAATTGATTTATCTTTGAAAACTGAAGAATTAATTTTAGCTGATGCTTACACAAAAGTGAAAATTTTATTAGCTGATTTAGCTAATAATTTTGGTAAAAAATCAGGCAAGGAAGTTTTGATAGATTTCAATATTCCACACCGAGTATTGGCTAGTATTACTGGATTGACCAGAGAAACAGTGACACTACAAATTCTTAAAATGCAAAAGAAAGGTATTTTGGAAAATAAAAAAAGAACAGTTGTAATAAAAGATATTTCTAAGTTGAGATAAAACTATTCACGACAACAATCAAGAATTTTGTTGATGGTTTGGCCAACCTTACCCATAAAATCTTTTTTAGGAAGAGGTTTTTCGTCGAACTTGGCTTTTTTTGGATCTGATTTGACTAATCCTAAGTTTAAGCCCCAAAAAAGATTGTAAAGATCAAAAGATTTTTTGAAGTAATCATTGGCTTCTTTTTTATCACCCTTAGTAA
>CAZLAG010000031.1:0-6359 GCA_964557475.1 uncultured Gammaproteobacteria bacterium | reverse complement strand
CCAACTTTAACTACCTACAAAAGCGATAAAGACAATTTTACAGTTCAATATTTATCCAATAGGAAAGTTTATCAAGATACTGAAGATTCTGGTCAACGTTATACTTTTTATTCAGCTAATGGTAATTTTGCCATTCATGTTACTTCTGATAATCAATGGGCTTGGACTACTCCAAATCGTGATTTTAGTGGTAATTTCTTGGTTTCCGGACTAAATACTTATCGTTACGATATTTCCACTCAAACTATTGTTGATGTCCAATACAATGGTAAAAATTACACTATTCAGTGTGTTCATAATGGTAAAACTAGTTTAAAAACCGAGTGTGAAGAATTCCTAAAGTCTTTTCAGCTCTTATAGCCTCAACGATCTATTATCTACTATCTAATATCTAATATCTCTTGTCTTCTCGTCTACATATTCAAAATTCACCGAAACTACTTTAGTTTTCTTTTTCAATTTTTTCAAAAATTCTTCTCCCATATTTTCTGGCCATTCAATACAACTAATAGTTTCATCAGAAAACAAATCCAAAAAATTTATTTCTTCCAAATCTTTTTCGGTGGTAATTTTATACAAATCCATATGCAAAAACTTTTTTGTTGCCTTTCGACGATCTATCATCGACGATCTATTATCTAACTTGTATTCGTTATATATCATATAAGTCGGGCTAGTGATTTTTTCTTTTATACTCAACAAATGTCCTATTTTTCGACTAAAAACTGTCTTACCACAACCAAGATCCCCTGACAATAAAAACACTAAAGGTTTATTTAAATTATTTAAATTTTTATTTAATAAAAATTCCGCAATTTTTTCTGTCTCTTTTTCTGATTTAGAAATTAAAGTTTGTGTCGCAGACCCTGTAATCAAATCACCCCGTCTTAATATTTTTACTTCCGATTCAGTTGCATCAATTACCGTTGATGGTTTATTTTTCGGTAATTTTCCTCCATCAACAATTAAATCAATCATCTCTTGTTTCTTTTTTGATAATGGTCTTAAAAAACTTTGTATCGAGTAATTTGGAGTTCTTCCAGATAAATTTGCTGAAGTAGCTGTTATTGGTTTACCCACTAATTCCACCAAATCATGAATATGTTTACTATCTGGAATACGTATTCCCAAAGTTCCATTTTCTGCTTCAATACCAGGTGCCATTTTGTGTTTTCCTTCACTCACAATAGTGAAAGGTCCGGGTAATAAACTTTTATAAATAGCTTTACTATTTTCATTTAATACCACAAAATCCTCAGCCATTTTTTGATCCAACACTGCCACCGAAATTGCTTTTCCTGTCCAACGATTTTTAAAATTCAACAATTTTTCTACACCTTTTCTATTAGTTGGATCGACTGCCAAAATGTAAACCGTATCTGACGGGAACACCACCAACCCTCCCGCCAAAATAATTTCAGCAGTTTGCTGCAAAATATTTTTATAATTATTGGTAATTTCCAAGATTTTCATAGAGTGTATTTTACACTATTAACTCACTTAATCATTTTTTCGTGTCATTTTCTGTATTTTTCATTTAATTCTATTAAGTTCGGAATTCCAAATTTATCTTTATATCTTTCGTAAATAACACCCTTGTCTTCACCGAAACCTTCAAGGCGTTTTTTCTCATTTTCAAAAGAATTAAATCGAGGTGGACATTTTGAGTGAAAACTGTCAGCATAAGCCACAATTTCTTCCTCTAAACTAATTGGAATATCTTGCTCATAACCTACACCTATATGAACCAAAGCAAATCTAGCTATTTTTTTTGAAATACCTTTTTTAATTAATATTTTGTATCCCAATCTGCCATGTAGTACATAATTTTTTTTAATTTTAGCTTCTTCATCTAAATATTCATAAATACCAATGTCATGTACTAACGCTCCAATTTCAACCAGATTTCTATCAGCTTCAATTTCATATTTATTTTTTAAAAAATCAACAATTTGAACAGCTATTTCTTTTACAATCAGACTATGACTCCATCCAACATTTAATACTTTTTCTGATGCAGCATATTTTTGGTGTAGTTTATAAATTTCTTCTTGAGTCATACTGAATTATAGATTATTGATGCTAATATTAAGTATGGAAAATATTTCTACTTCAGCATCTGAAATAAAATTAATCCCCTCAAAAAATAAAAAAATAAAAATAATTATCATTTTGATTATTTTATTTTCTCTTCTACTTAGTTTTATTTTATTTTTAACCCAAAAAAATAAATTATCCAAAATTAATTCCAATTCCAATGTTAACGATAATAACGTTGATACTCTTTCTTCTGAAGAAATTAGTGACGAAGTTAAATTTGGTGAATATAGTGCTTATATTAGACTTAAATCGGGTAAAAATGAAGTTGTCCTGACTAAAAATGGTACCCAAAAAGTTATTGATAGCGGTAGTGATAACGCTTTAGAACTTGTAAATGGCGTGGATACTTATAAAACCTTTGGTCATTTGAAATTTTCTCCAAAAGGAACTTATTTAATTTATAGTGTTAGTGGTTGGGAATGGCATTCGTCAGTTATTTACGATATTAATAAAAACCAAGAAATCAATTTAGATCTTTGGGGTGCTGATATTATTCTTACTGATGACGAAAAATACTTTATTTCTTGTACTTCAGATGGCGCTGGTCCTGGTGTTTCTGTAAAAATTTATACTACTCCTAAATTTAATCTCAAAAAAGATTTTCAAAATACTATTGATAATATTGGGATAGAATCACCTCTATTTTCTACTTGTTCTTATTCTCCAGAAAAATCAGAGCTGAACATTGTTTTATCCAACGGGGGAATAAACAATAAAGAAAAAATCATAAAATATAATTTTATTAATGACCATGAAACTGTTCAATAATCTCAAGATTTAGCCTAATTTCATGTTAAAATATCCTCATGGATAAAGCATATAATCCCGAAAGTGAAACCAGTATTTACGATCTCTGGTCAGATTCTGGTGCCTTCACTCCAAAAGTCCCAAAAAATCCAAAAGAAGCTAAAATCAAAGATAACCCTTTTTCTATTATTCTTCCTCTTCCAAATGCCAACGATCCCATGCATATGGGCCATGCTCTTTTTACCATTCAAGATATTTTAATTAGATATCATCGTATGCTTGGTCAACCCACTCTTTGGCTTCCAGGTGGTGATCACGCCGGCATTGAAACTCAATTTGTTTTTGAAAAAAGATTAGCCAAAGAGGGAAAATCACGTTTCGATTTTGATCGCCAAACTCTTTATCAAATGATTTGGGACTTTGTTGAAGACAATCGAAAATTAAATCAATTTCAAATGAAAAAACTGGGTTTTTCCATGGATTGGACTCGTTATCACTATAGTTTAGAACCAGCTATTGTTGAAAATGTTTTAGCCACTTTTAAAAAACTTTACCAAGATGGTTTGGTTTATCGTGATGAAAAAATCGTCAATTATTGTACTCGTTGTGGTACTGCTTTTTCCAATCTCGAAGTTGATCATAAAACTGTTGATTCCCATCTTTGGTATATAAAATATGGTCCAATAACTGTAGCTACTACTCGTCCTGAAACCATGTTGGGTGATACAGCTGTAGCAGTTAATCCAAAAGACAAACGTTACCAAAGTTTAATTGGTAAAACCATCATTCTTCCGTTAGTAAACAAAGAAATCCCTGTAATAGGGGAAGAAACAGTCGATATAGAATTTGGTACTGGAGCAGTCAAAGTTACTCCTAGTCATTCCCCAGAAGATTATGACATGGCCAAAAAACATAATTTAGAATTTATTCGTATTTTTGATTATGACGGTAAATCCAACAACAATGTCCCCGAAAAATATCGTGGCTTTTTTCCAAAACAAGTTCGTCAAATGGTTGTTGATGATTTGACCGCAGCTGGTCTCATGGAAAAAATTGAAGACTATTCTCATGAAGTTGGCCATTGTTATCGTTGCGGCAACCCCATCGAACCTATTACTGCTCCTCAATGGTATGTCAAAATTGATTCTCTTGCCAAACCAGCGATTGTTGCTGCCAAGGAAGGCAAACTAAAATTTTTTCCAGTTCGTTTCAAAAAATCTTTTACTACTTGGATGGAAAATATTCGTGATTGGAATATTTCCCGCCAAATTGTTTGGGGACCTCGTATTCCAGCCTGGTATTGTTTAGATTGTAATCCTGACATCAAATTAAATTTCCTCGACAAAAATAAAAATATCGTTTCTGGTTTTTATAAAGATTTAAAAGATAAATATTCTTTTGATGAAATTAATAATGGTCTTCAATCATTAGTTGCCCCTGTTGGTGCTGATTTTACTGTTGAGCATCTCGATTCTTGTCCTAAATGTAAATCGCACAATCTAATTCAAGAAACTGATACTTTTGATACTTGGTTTTTAAGCGGTCAATGGCCTCTTAGCACTCTTGGTTTTAATACCACTGATCCAAAAAAATCTTCTCCAGACTTTGATTATTTTTATCCTACTACTGTTATGGATACTCTTTGGGATATTCTATTTTTTTGGGTAGCTCGCATGACCATGTTTGGTCTTTATCTAACAGGTGACGTTCCTTTCAAAACTGTTCATCTTCATTCCAAAGTTACCGATGCAAAAGGTCAAAAAATGAGCAAATCTAAAGGCAATGTTATTAATCCGCTTGATATGACCGAAAAATACGGGACTGATGCTCTCCGTATGTCTCTTGTTTACGGTATTGCTCCAGCTAGTGATTTTGTTGTTTCTGAAGATAAAATTCGGGCTCAACGAAATTTCGTTAATAAAATTTGGAATGCTTCTCGTTTTGTCGAAATGTTAATCGATCGTCTAAATCCAAAAAAGGTTACTCTAACTATAGACGAGAAAAAACTAATTTCTGTTGATAAAGATATCTTAAATAAGTTAAACAAAATAATTTCTTCTACTACTAAAAACTTAAATAATTATCGTTTTGGTCAGGCAAGTGAGGATCTTTATCAATTTTTTTGGAAAGAGTTTTGTGATATCTATATAGAATCAGCTAAAGATAGGGGAGAAGAAACAATACCGGTTTTATTAACAGTTTTAATTACTTCGCTTAAATTACTTCATCCATTTATTCCATTTATTACCGAGACTGTATATCAGGATTTAATTTCCAAGTATAATTTATCCAAAGAACTTTTAATTTCTTCCTCTTGGCCTAGTAATGAAAAATAAAAATATAAAAATATTTTGTTTTTTGACTTTGTTAACTCTTATTTTTTTCAATACTTATTTTTCCAAAACAAAACCAGACCCTCTAACTAAATTAAAATTACAATATTTTAGTTCAAATGGTTCTTCCCGATTTTTAGGTCAATTAAATTTATGGTATTGGTTTGCCAATCAAAATGATTGGGATAACGCTGCTAGGTTTGAATCTAATCTTAACCAAATTCATCTTTTCAAAATTAACAATCAACCCCAGCAATTAGCTCAAAGGATAGAGGAATTACAAAATAAACCCAATAAAGATGCTCAAGATTATTTACTTTTAGCCAAAATCCAATCATCAACAGGCCAAAATCAAGAAGCTATTCAATCAGTCATCAAAGCTCACCAAATCGATCCAATTAGACCCGATTTAGATCAACTTTATTATTCTGTAACCAAATAAACCTTATTCCTTATCTTCAGATTTTTCTTCTGCTTCTTCTTGATCACCTTTTTGAGCAGTAGCTTCAACATCAGCTGGAGTTACTTCAGTTACAGGTTCGACCTCTTCTTCTCGAGGTTCTTCAACTTTGGCAATTAATTGCTCAGCATCAGTTAAAATCTCAACTTTAGATTTATCAATTTTTAGATCAGCCACAGTAATTACTGATTCCAAATTTTCCAAAGCAACTAAATCAACTTCAATACTTTCAGGTAAATCAGCTGGTAAAGCTTCAACTTCAACTTCATCAGTGACCGCAACTAAAGTATTTCCATTTTTAATTGCCAAAGATTCGCCAACAAATTCAATTGGAACCATAGCGCTAATTTTTTCTTTCAAATTAACTTTATAGCAATCAATATGAATTAAATTTCCTTCAACTGGATGATATTGAGGATTTCTAAATAAAACTGGTAATTTTTCTTTATCGTTAACTATTAATTCGACTAATCCTGATTCTCCAACTTCATTAAATATTTTTTCTGCTTCAATTAAATTAATTTGTACCGAAATTGAATCAAATCCTTTTCCGTAAACAGTTGCTGGCAATAAACCTTGATTTCTTAATTGTTTAACTTTTCTACCCAATAAAGTTCTAGCTTGGGCTGCTAATTGATGTTTTTCTTTGGTCATTTTTTTCTTTATGCCTAATGTCCCTTCACCATTTGGTTACCTGACTTCGGCTTTAATAAACTAAG
>CAZLAG010000030.1:0-6523 GCA_964557475.1 uncultured Gammaproteobacteria bacterium | reverse complement strand
ATTATTTTTTTAAAAAACATAGCTTATTTAAGATTATAGCTGATATAGAAGTAATTCGTCGTCTTTTGGTTTTTCAAAAGTACTAATTAATTTCATTTTATCTAATTCTGAGGAATATATTTTGAGACGAGATTTGTTTATAAGAAGATAAACTTCATCTCCATAATTTTTAGCATTTGATAAATTAGTTGGAATACTAGTAAAACCTAAACCAAGACCAATTATTGTTAATTGAGGTACCTGATTGGTATATATTTGAAGTCCATCTGGAAGAGTACCAAAATTACCTTCTGTACCAACAATAACGTTAGCCACTTTTGATCTTTCTTTAAGGTATAAAGCTGATTGACTAATCCCCCAACCTGAAGTCCAATCTGACAAATAACCTGTCTCAGTACTTGGTAAAACTTGGTGAAAAGGATCAATTGATATTTTAATAATAAAATTAATGTTTAAAATAAAAACAACTATCAATAAAACTGATTTAATTAGAATGGAATTTATTTTAGAAAATAAAAAAGAAATTGATAATGAAAAAATAATTATTAATGATGGAAGAGTAAATAGAATATAACGAGCAGTAAAAACTTTGGCGATGGCAGCATTGGCTATTAATGGCAAAAGCCACCAAGAAATTAATACCAAAAATGTTTGTTTAAATTTGTTTTTCTGATAAAAATAGAACAATATCCCTAATAAACTTGTTAACAAAAGCGACCAGGAGATATAGTGACTATACAAAGTAAAAGTATCTAAAAGATGAGGTCTAAGCGGGTCAAAAGGGTGTTTTATAATTTCAGCAAAAGACCAAACATAGTCACGATTACGAAGATAAATCATATTAAACTGAGGTCCAAGTCGAAGAATATTATAAATAATAAAGGCAATAAATGACGATATTAACGGAAGATAGATTGTAGATGTTAGATCATAAATCGTTGTTTTTTTCTTTAAAACAATAAAAGTACCAATTGAAAGGGCAATAAAATATATGGCTGGTGATTTGGTTAACCAAGCTAAGCCTAATATGGCACCTAATATGAGAGAAAGATCTAGTCTGGGATATTTTGAAAGCAATAATGAAAACAATAAAGAGGTTAAACCAAAAAAGGACAATAAGGTATCAGCTAAAGCGAGTCGATCAAAGAAAAAAGTGAAAGGTAATAAACAATATATCAATGAAGTAAATAAAGCTGAATAAAAATAGGTTGAAATACTTTTTTTAATGAATTTTAAGATATCTTTTTCTGATGAATTAAAATTTAAAATGATAGCCGTGGTGAAAAATAACATTAATACTATTCCAAATCCACTAATAATAGAAATAAAACGACCGGCAATTAAAGGATTTTCAATAAATTTTAGACTGACAGCATTTAACCACATAAATAAGGGTTGTTTGCCGTCTGTTTGAGGAATAAAACGAAGAGTTTCTTCTGATTTTATTATTTGAGCCCAACGAATATAAATTGCTTCATCTCCAAATACTGGAATAGAAATTAAATTTTGGAGACGACTAAAAAAATATAAAACAACAATAAATGTAAAAAGAAAAGATCGAAATAATTTATTTTTGATCATAAACACCCTTTAAATTGTTCCGTATGACACGAATTATCTCCTGAAGCATTTGTTTAGATTCCTTTTTAAAACGAACTGAATCATCACCTTTAGTAGTGCTAATATCTTCATTTTTCCAATCAACTTCAACTTCTTTTATTTTAGCTCCACGTTTTTGGGCAATAAAAAGTAATTCAACATCAAACGCAGAAACTCGCCAACCTTTTTTATCGGACTTATCTTTGAAAAATTGCAATTCAGGAAATATTTTTTTTGCTAATTCTGTTTTTATAGCTTTAAAACCACATTGAGTATCAATAATTTGAGGAAGTAAAACCATTCTTCTACCTAAAAGGAAACCTTTAGCCATAATTTTTCTAATTAATGAGTTCCCTTCTCTAGCTGATCCTCTTGAGCCAATGACAACATCAAAACCTTTTTCAAAATAAGGTAATAATTTATTGACTTCTTTTAGAGGAGTAGACTGATCCATATCGGTAAATAAAACCAAAGGATATTGAGCTTTCTGAATACCACCCCATACAGCTGATGGTTTACCTCCATGAGATAAATCTAACACTTTAAAATTTTTATGTTTTGAAACAAAATCTTTGACTAATTTAAGACTATTATCAGTAGATTCATCATTACAAACAATTACCTCCCAAGTAAATTTTTGCTTTATTAAGAAATTATAAACATCATCTAAAACACCTTTTTTAAGATTGTTTTCTTCGTTGTAGCAGGGTATAACGATTGAAATCGATTTCATAATTTGATTATACAGTGTTTTTTTATTCATTAAATGGATAAGGAAATTTAATACTAATGTCACCAAAAGATGGATATTCTGATTTGGCTGGAATAATTATCTGAATTAACGGATCTTTAGGATTATTAGTGGGATATATTTTTAAATAATCCATAATATATGAAAATCCATTATTTTGACCAAATGGAACATCATATGAAAGATTAAAATGACGATAATTAGTAACGTCACCAATTTTTTTTACAACAATAATTTTATTGGCTAAAGAATATGAATCAGTTGTACTTTTTTGAAATTTTAAATGAATTGATAATAAAAAAAATGAAAATATACTAATAAAGATTATTTTAGAATTTATTTTGGCAATTAATTGAGAAAAAACTAATACAATTATTGGTAAACAAAAATTGAAATAGTATTCAGATGGTCTTTGACCATAAAAAATAAAAATTATTGGAAAAAACAACCAAGTCAACAAAAATATTTTATTTAATATATTTTTCTTGACAAGAGTAAATAAAATTAAAATTATTATTAACCAAAACATAATAGATAAAAATTGAGATTTTATTACAAAAATGAAAGAAATAAAGTTTGTCCAAACAGGAATAAAAGCAAAATAATGCTTTATCGAAGAATTATTTAAAAAGAAATTTAGAAAGAGGTGTAAATTTAAAAAATTATGTCTCAAGTCAAAAAGTAATAATGGTAAAAAACTTAAAAGAAAACCAGAAAAAAGAAAAATTATTCTTTTTAAGAAATCCTTTTTGGAAATTTTGGTTAATAAGAAAACAAAAGCAATAAAACTTAAAATAGATAGTTGAACGTGAATATTAAATGAAAAACCTAAATAAAAGCCTAATAAAAGCCAACTCTTTATCTTATTAAAATCAAGGATGTCTAAAAGATAAAGTAAAAAAATAAATAAAAATGGAACTAATAGTGGATTCCATGAAATAGTATCAATTGAAATAGACAAAGGTAGAAAAGACCAGATTGAAATAAATACAAGAGCTATCTTTGAGGTAAATATTTTTTTTAAAATAAAGTATGAAGAGATTAGAAAGATAATATTGTAAATAGCAACAAAGAGAACAGTGGCATATGGATTAAGTTTGGTAATTAAATAAAAAGGTAGAAGAATATAGAAAAAATACGGACCAAGCATAAAACCTTGATCATTAACAACTCTTGGACCGATCAAAGTAAGCTTTTTACTAACGATGATTTGTTTAATAATAAACGCATCTCGTTCTTGATCCCAACCAAAACCAATCGAATCAGATAAATGGTATAACCTTAAAAAAAGACCTAGACAAACTATTATTATTAAAATTTTATTTTTCCAAAAAAAATTACCAATTTTTTTAATTTGTTTTTTGACCATCTTGATAGTGGACAAGTTTAAAAACCTTAATACCGTTAATATCCCATTGTTGATCTATCTTGGCCCAACCGAAAGCAGCAATAGACCATTCTGGATTGTTTATGGGGTTACAATCAATCTGAAATGGCTCACAAACAACAAATAGTTGATTGGCTAACTTTTCTGGTAAGTTGACAACTTTGGCTTTTTTTTGACCCAAAACATAACGATATGGAGGATCATAATTTTGTTTGGCTAAGAGAGAAAAATTAAAATCTTGGTTATTAGAATTATCGATTATGATATTGGCTATTTGATTGACTGTTTTTAATTGATTATTGGCTGGATATTTTAAAGGATTTTCTATAAAAGAAAAAACAATAATTAAAATTAAAAAAGGAATGCCAATTATTTTGAATCGGTTAATAAGAAAAGCTATTAATAAAAAAACTACTGGAAAAAGAAAGGCAAAATAATGGTCATATATATGTTGTTTATATAAAGCTAAGGCTATTACACCAGAAAATAACCAACCTGTAATTATCCAAAAAGATGATAGATCGTAGTTTTTAGGTCGTAGTTTTTTGTTAAAAATTAAAAAAATAAAACTTAAAACAAAATAAATACTAACAACAATGCCGACAGTTTCATTTTTTCCAGCTAATAATCTAGTGTTTATTTGATTCAGTAATAAAGGGACTATGGGAATAGCTTTGTAAGCTTTAAGATTGACAGTAGTTTCTCTTTGAGTAAAAAAGGTAGTTAACGCTTTAATATTTTGACCATTATGTTTTATATCAAAAAGGATTTGAGGAGTTAAAGATAAAATAAAAACAATAAAAGCTAATAGAGTGTTTAAAAGAAATGGTTTTAATTGTTTTGATTTTTTTCTTATATAAGAAAACAAAGAATAAGCCCAATATATACCTGTAAATGGTAATAAAGCTAGTCCTAAATAATGACTATTGATAACCATGACAAATGAAAGCGAGGCAAAAATAAAATAATGAAATTTTTTAGATTTAAAACCTTCAAAGAAAAAATAAACAAATAAAAGACTAAATAATGGCATAATATTTGGATTCCAAATAAAATTGGAATACTTGATGACTACTGGAGAAATGGCAAAAAGAAATGCAGAAATTAAACCAACAGATTTTGAAAACCATTTATTACCAACGAAATACAGTAAATAAATAGTTAATATATTTAACAGGGCAATAAAAATAGCTGGACCAATAGGATTAAAATTGGCAATTAGAAGAGAAGGAGCAATTAAATAATAAAACCAAGGCCCTAAATACATATTGCCGATACTGGTTTGTGGACCAATGAAAAATAAATTACCATTTTGCCAAAAATCTTTAATAATAACGACATCACGACCTTGATCACCTAAAAATTCCATGTAGTCACCAATACGATAAAGTCTAAAAATAGCTCCGACAATCAGAATAACTATAAGAATCCAGTATTTTTTGAGATTTTTTTTAAGCACGATTAAAATTAATCTTAAACCAAAGTCGGAAAAGATCAGAAAAACTTTTAATAATTACTTTAAGCTGTCTACCTGTGGCTTGGCCTTCAACTCTAGGAAAATGATGAACTCCAATTTGAGCTATTTTAAAACCATTTTTTTTGGCTTTAATAAGAAGCTCACTACTGATAAAAGCTCCCCTTTCGGCTTCAAGTTTGGGAATGGTGTCAATAACCTTTTTATTGATTAATTTAAAAGCACAATCAATATCTCTGACATGTAAACCAAAAAGTATAAATACAATAGCTTCCCAAATTTTGGAAGTTAAAATAGCAGCTTTTGAAACTTGGCGAGCTAGATAATAACCAATAACTAAATCGGCTTTAGTACTTTGTTGTTTTTGAATAAATTTACTAATTTCAGAAAAATCAAACTGACCATCAGAATCTGTAAAAGCAATCCATTGGTATTTGGCATTATAGAAACCTGATTTTAAAGCAGCTCCATATCCTCGATTGGGATTGTGAGTGATAATCTTTATTTTTTGAGGATATTTCTTTTTAATAGTTTCTAAAACAGAGGCAGTATTATCTTTTGATCCATCATTAATAAGAATAATTTCCCAAACTTTAGCTACTTTATTTAAAATTGGAACAGTATTATCGACAGTTTTTTGAATATTTTTCTCTTCATTGTAACAAGGATAAAAGACTGAAAGCTCGGAAATTAAATATTTGTCCATAAAGAGAGTATAAGCAAAAAATAGTATTTTAACAACAATATCAGAATTTACTTGACAAACAGGTAAAGTCTAGATATAATGTCCTATAATTTTAATTATTAAAAAAATTATGAAGCAGGTGGAACACAAAAATATAGTATTCTTTTTAGTTTCGGCCGTTTTAACGGTATTACTTTCGTCTTTATTTTCAATAAAGGCTAATGCTTATTCCTATAGTAACGACAGTGAAAAAACTATTTCTATAGATAAAAAAATTAGAAGTCTTAAAAGCTCTGAATATTTTGATAATATATCAGCTTCTGAAAAAGTTTTTTATGAAAATGATTCTGTAGAATTTAAAATTATCGTAAAAAATACTGGTGATGGAGTTTTAAAAAATATCAAAGTAGTTGATTATTTACCTCCATTTTTAAAATTAGTTTTTTATCCAGGATCTTTTGATAAAACTAATAATAAAATTGAATGGACTATCGACCAATTGAATGCTGGTGATTCACAAGAGTTTTTGATTAGAGCTAAAATTAACAATTCAAAAGCTGTAAAAACACAAACAAAAGAAACTAACGTTGCTCAAGTTTGTGTCGATGAAATCTGTGATAAAGATGA
>CAZLAG010000029.1:0-6583 GCA_964557475.1 uncultured Gammaproteobacteria bacterium | reverse complement strand
GCAATGCCTGATAGTGAATATGGTTGGGAAAAAATTTTTAGTGAAAGATTGTATTTGGCTTTACATAGAAATTTTGGAGTCGATTTAAGAATTGCCAGATTTCACAATATTTTTGGTCCTGAAGGAGCTTGGAATAATGGTAGAGAAAAGGCTCCAGCAGCAATTTGTAGAAAAGTAGCTGAAGCAAAAAATGGTGACGAAATTGAGATTTGGGGTGATGGTAAACAAACCAGATCGTTTTTATATATAAGTGAATGTTTAGAAGGAATTGATAAGTTGATGTCACAAAATAAATTTATTGGGCCGGTAAATATTGGTTCAGAAGAGATGGTTTCTATTGATCAAATGACTAAGATGATAATAAAAATTTCTAAAAAAAAGCTTGCTATTAAACATGTTTCTGGACCAATCGGAGTCAGAGGTAGAAATTCTGATAATAAATTGATTAGAGAAAAGTTGGGTTGGGAACCCAAACAGAAACTAAATGTCGGTTTAGACTTGACTTATAAATGGATTGAAAAACAGGTTGCTTTAAAAAATAAATAAAATTCTATTGGAGCATTTCATTTATGTATTTATAGTATTCTTCTGTCCCTGGTTGATTAAAATTTTCATTTAAATAGCTTTTTAAATAAACAGAACATTGGTTTTCTGCTTGGGTATATTTTTGACAATTGATTGAAAGTTGTTCTTTTGCAGCTTCTTTTTTTCCAGAATTCCATAAAGCATTGGCTAGTTCAATTTGATAAAACCCAGAGATAGGAAATAGTTTAGTAGCCAGATTGAAATAAAGAAGAGATTTATTTTTATCTACAAAATAAGTCTTAACAGCGTAGTTGTAACTTTCTTTTGATATAGGAATAGCATATTTTGTTGGCATTTCATTTTCTTTAAAATTTTTATCAAAATAATTTAATAAAGTTTCCAACTTTAAAGGGTTATTATTTTTTTTAATATTATTTAGTAATTGAAAATAATAATAAAAATTTTCTTTCGGGTTTAAATCAAATAATTGATAATAATATGTTTCATTTTGGGGAAACGGGATAGTATCGATTAATGTTTTGTAAACAGTTTCGTTTTTATTAAAATACTTAAGAGTAAACTGAAGATTTTTTTGCCAAATTTCACTTTTATTATTTACTCTAGACATTACTTCGATTCGAGAATTAAAATTAAATGGATTAAACTTTAAACTTAATTCATATTGATGTTTTATTAGAAGTTGATTGGAAATAGTATCTAAGATGAAAAATATTGAACAGAACAGAACTAGGCTAAGAGTTAGCAAAGAAATATTTTTTTTATTTTTAGGTTTTTTTGAAAAATAAGAATAATAGAAGATTAAATATAAACTAATGATAAATATTCCAGGCGAATTCCAAGTTGGATCTAATAAAGAATGAGATATGGCAATAATACTAGAAACAAAGAAAATATTATTATTTTTTTTAGTTTCTAGTACACCGTGAATGATAAGCGTTAGAAATAAAATAGTAAAAATAATTCCATCTTCACACAGAAAAGTGAGAATTGAACTATGAGTAACACTGGTGACTATTGGTTCGTTTTGCTTTTTCTTTCTAATTACAGAAAATGAATTTGGTCCATTACCAACAATAGGTGAGTCTACAAAACCTTTTAAAGCAATGGACCAATATTTATCTCTTTCTCCGATAAAGGTTTTATTTAGTTTATTTTGATATTTGGGTGTTAATGAAACTATTAATAATATTATTGATAAAGAAATTGTTGATAGTTTAAGAATTTTTTGAAATAAGTTGTTTGATTTAAAAAATAATAATCCTAAAGCTATAGCAATAAACCCAGAACGAGAATTGGTTAGTATTAAAACGCTAAAGAAAAATAATAAAAGACCATAGTTAAAATATTTTTGAGGTCTGGATAGTTTTGAACTGGTTTTGGAAATTATAAATGGAAAAGTCAAAACTAATAAATCGGCAAGATAGCTGTGACCATATATTTGTTTAATAAAATTATCATTTAAAACCGATATTCCTATGTTAATCAAATGTAGTTTATCTAATAAAAATATAATGGAGAAAATACCTGTTGATATTAATAATCCTTTTTCAAAATTTTTTGGAGAAATGTTTTTAATGGCTGCTAAAGTCATTAATAAACAATTTATAAAAATAAAAATAAAATAAAATGAACCACCAAAATCAATTGAAAATAAACATGAAATTAAAAAGGAAATGATTAACAACAAAAAAATAATAGAAGATTTGAAATTAAGTTTAAATGATTCTTTTTTGATGAATACTGTATAAATTATAATAATTGATGGTAGACTGTAAAAAAATATGGATTCTTTAAAATCGATAACTTTTCCGAATATTGGGAATAGAAATAATATAATTAAAAAGATGATTTTTTCCATACCGAAGTACCTATTTTTGTTGATAATTATAATTGTATTATTACCTGTTTATTTAGTTTTGTCATTGTTAGTTTTTTGTTTATCTGGACCTCCTGTTTTTTTTATTCAAGATAGAATTGGATTGAATGGTAAAAAATTTAAATTTTTTAAGTTTAGAACCATGATTAATAATGCTGAAAAATATCAGAAAAAATTAAAATATTTAAATGAAGCTGATGGTCCAGTTTTTAAAATAAAAAATGACCCAAGATTGACCAATATCGGTAAATTTTTAAGTCATTCTGGATTAGATGAGTTACCACAATTTTTTAATATTTTAAAAGGGGATATGAATTTAATAGGCCCTAGACCCTTACCAGTATTAGAGGCAAATAAAATAAATATTAAATATAAATTACAAAGAGAAAGTGTAAAACCTGGATTGTTATCACCTTGGATATTGGATGGTTACCATCGATTATCATTTAATGAATGGATGAAAAATGATATTTTTTATATTGAAAATAAGTCATTTATCTGTGATTTAAAAATTTTTTTAAGATTATTTTTATTTTCATTTAAATTGTTTTTTGATGCATTTAAAGAAGTCTTAATAGGTTAAAATTGCTATAATTTTGTGAGATGGAAGAAATAGGTGAGAAAAATTGGAAATTTGGGTTGTTTAATATCGCTTTAATTTTAAGTTTTTTAATTCTTTTGGCGGTAGTAGTCAAACTTACTGTAATACAAGGTAATTATTACAAAGAAATGGCTAGAGAAAATAAAGTTTTTGAAACTTCAATTCCAGCAGCTAGATCAAAAATTGTTGACCGAAAAGGAAGAGTAATAGCTAAGTCAATATATCAATATTTTAAAGTGGAAGATGGTAACAAAATTTATAGTAATGATGGTGATTTTGATGGTTATAAATTTGAAGGTAAAAACTTAGCTTATGAGTTAAAAAGAAGTTATCCTTATGGAGAATCATTGGCTTTTGTCACTGGATATGTTGGATCAGTCAGTAAAGAAGATATTAACAATAATAATTGTGTTACTAAAATTGATGTAAATGATGTAATTGGCAAAAGTGGAATTGAAAATTTTTTAGATTGTAAATTAAGAGGAGTATCAGGAAAAAGATTGATAGAAGTGGATGCTAAAGGAAGTTATATTAGAGAATTGGGAAGAGAAGAACCAAAGGTGTCCGCTGATTTGGCATTATCAATTGATGCCTATTGGCAAGACAAAATATATAAAATGTTGAATGGGAAAAAAGCAACAGTGATAATAAGTGAACCAAAAACTGGTAAAGTTTTAGTTTTTGTGTCTAGTCCGTCATTTGATCCAAATGCTTTTTCTTATACTTTGAATAATGAAAAAATCAATCAATATTTAAATGATAAAGAAAATTTTCCGATGTTAAATAGAGTTACTTCGGCAAGATATCATCCTGGTTCAGTTTTTAAACCGACAATGGCAACTGCTGGTTTGGAAAGTGGAGTGATCGATAAAGAAACTTTATTTGAAGATACGGGAATACTAAAAGTAGGAGATTATTCGTATAAAAACTGGCTATGGAGTAAATCTGGAACAACTGATGGAATGTTAAATGTGGTGACAGCAATAAAACGATCAAATGATATCTTTTTTTATAAATTAGGTGAAACTTTGGGTTTAAATAGAATTGTTGAATGGGCAAAAAAATTTGGTTACGGTCAAAAAACTGGAATTGAAATAAGTGGAGAATTGGGTGGATTAGTTCCAGACGGAGATTGGAAAAAAACAACAAAAGGAGAAAGTTGGTATTTGGGCGACACTTATCATTTATCAATAGGACAGGGATTTTTGGATGTAACTCCATTACAGGTAAATCAAATGACAAATATTGTGGCTAATAATGGAATCAAATGTAAAATGAGTTTGTTGAAAGATAAATCTCCTGAATGTGAAAATTTAAAAATAAAAAATAGTACTATTACAACAATAGTTGAAGGGATGAAGGCGGCTTGTAAAAGTGGAGGAACAGCGTGGCCTTTGTTTAATTTTAAAACTCAATTAGCTTGTAAAACTGGAACGGCTGAAGTTGGTGATGGTAGTAAAGACACACATGCTTGGTTAACGGCTTTTGCCCCAGCAGATGATCCCCAAATCTCAATTACAGTAATGGTAGAACGAGGTGGTGAAGGATCAGATATTGCAGCACCAATTGTGGGAGATATATTAAAGGAATGGTTTAATGAACCAAATACTTTGGTACCACGATATACAGAAAAAAAAGAAGTTTCAGAATAAATATAAATAAGTCACTTGACAGGGGGTGATATGATAGAAGACAATGAACGGTATGAAAAAACTATTAATAGTAGAGTCTCCAACTAAAGCCAAAACAATAGGAAAATATTTGGGTGCTGATTATAAGGTAGTAGCAACAGTTGGTCATTTAAGAGATTTGCCTAAAAGTAAAATGGGAGTAAATCTGAAGAGTGACTTTGAAGTTGATTATGTAATTGATGAAACTAAAAAAAAGGTAGTAAATGAGTTGGTTGACTTGAGTAAAAAAGCAGAGATTATATTACTAGCCTCCGATCCTGATCGTGAAGGAGAAGCTATTTCTTGGCATGTTAAATGGATTTTGGAAAATAATGGTTTGAAATCAAAAAAGAAAAAAAAATTAAACATAACTCGAATAACTTTTCATGAAATTACTAAAGAAGCGGTGGAAGAGGCAATGAAGCATTCTCGTGAAATTGATATGGATTTGGTAAATGCTCAACAAGGTAGAAGAGTACTTGATAGGGTAGTGGGTTATAGTTTATCGCCGATTTTGTGGAAAAAAGTAAGACGAGGATTATCAGCCGGAAGAGTTCAATCAGTAGCAGTGAGACTTATTTGTGAAAGAGAAAATGAAATCGGAAATTTTAAAAAAGAAAAATATTATGTGGTTTTGGCGGAAATAAAATCAAGTGAAAAAATTGAATCTAATTTAATTAAAGTTGATGATAAAAGTGTAATCAAAAGTAATAAAATAAAACTTTTTGATGGTGACTATAGTTACAGTAATTCAATTTTTAAAAAACAAATTGAAGTTGATAAATTTATTGATGGATTAGATAAAGAATTTACGGTTGAAAAAATTAATGAAAGGGAAGTTGTTAGAACACCATTACCAGCTTTTACCACTTCAAAATTACAACAAGCGGCAGCCAGAAGAATGGGATGGTCAGGTAAGCGAACTATGCAAGCAGCTCAAAGATTGTATGAAAGGGGTTTAATTACTTACCATAGGACTGACTCGGTTTATTTATCGGAAAAAGCTATAAATGAATTTAGAAAATTTATAGAAAAAGAATATGGTAAAGAATATGTGGCAGAGAAAGTAAGAGTATTTAAGAATAATAGTAAAAATGCTCAAGAAGCTCATGAAGCAATCAGACCAACTAATGTGTTGATTAAAACCATAGATGATGCTGATGCAAAAGAAAAAAAACTTTATGAAATGATTTGGAAAAGAGCAGTAGCAACTCAAGCTTCAGGAGCAAAAATGAAAAATACGACTATTCTATTTTCCAATAGAAATGGTATTTTTGAATCTAAAGGAGTAAGAATGTTGTTCGAGGGATTTTTGAAAATTACCAACGAAAAACATGAAGATCAAATCTTGCCAGAATTGAAAATTGGTGACAAATTGAAGAGCCAAAAAGTGTGGTCTGAAGAATTGGAAACCAATGCTCCACCAAGATATACAGATGCTAGTTTAGTATCTTCACTTGAAAAACAAGGGATTGGTCGTCCGAGTACTTATGCACCAATTATTTCAACTATCATCATGCGTCAATATGTGGAAAGAGATGAAGGTAAATTTAAACCAACATCTTTAGGAATGGCTGCTAATGAATTTTTGGTTAAGAATTTTGAGGATATTTTGTCTTTGCCATTTACAGCAGAAATGGAAGAAGATTTAGATGAAATTTCTTTAGGTAAATTGGCTTGGAAAAAAATGATGGCAGATTTTTGGAAAAAATTTGAAAAAGAATTAAAAGAAGCGGAAAAAAATGGCGAAAGAGTTAAAGTAGAAGCAGAAAAATTAGATGAAAAATGTCCTGACTGTAAAGAAGGGAATTTGGTTATTAGATTGGGAAGATTTGGAAAATTTATTTCTTGTGATCGATTTCCAGAATGTAAATATACTCGTCAATATAA
>CAZLAG010000028.1:0-6877 GCA_964557475.1 uncultured Gammaproteobacteria bacterium | reverse complement strand
CAAATGGACTTGTTGCTCGTGAAGATTATGCCGGTTATGTTTGTGTTAATGGCCACTCACTTTCTGACCATGCCTCACCTAATTCAAATTTTGCTTTTGTTTGTGAAGTTCATCTAACTGAGCCAGTCGAAAATTCACTTCTTTATGCTCGATCAATTGCCGAATTAGCTACTACTATTGGTGGAGGTAAACCAATTTTGCAACGTCTCGCTGATTTACGTTCTGGTCATCGTAGTACTATTTCTCGTCTTCGAAAATCAATAGTTACTCCTAGTCTTAAAGATGTTACTCCGGGCGATATTTCAATGGCGCTTCCTCACCGTATTGTTACTGATATTTTAGAAGGTTTAGCTCATTTAGATAAAGTTATGCCTGGAATTAATTCCGGATCCACTTTGCTTTATGCCCCAGAAGTAAAGTTTAGATCTACTAAAGTCAAAACCGATTCCAATATGGAAACTAATGTCAAAAATCTTTTTGTTGCCGGTGATGCTTCCGGTATGGCAGGTTCCATTACTGGTGCTGCTGCCACTGGTATGATGGCCGCCCGCGGCATGGTCAAAACCTTGAAACTTTCATCTCGTAGAAAAAAATAAAATTCTATTTTTAAAAAATACCCAAGAATATTGTTTATATCCTATAAATTGATTATAACGGATATGAATAGTATAATATATCGTTCTTTCAAAACTAAAAAACAAAGAAAGGGAGTGATTCTTTTGAGCGAAAGGATTATTCAAAGTTTATCCATCGATGTGCCAGGAAGTTGTCCTAATAATTGTTGTTTCTGTGTTTCTCGCATGCATAGTAGTCCTTACGAGAATCGTATGGATTTTAACAAGGGAAACTTTGATGTTGCTTTTGAGGACTATCTTAGTCGTTTAAGGTATGTTCAAAAATGTGGCTGTCAAAGTATTATTCTAACAGGGAGTGGAGAACCGTTAGTAAACAAGCGTTATCTTTTTGATTTTTCCTTAATGATGCGATTATTAGGAAATCCATTCGAAAAGATAGAATTGCAAACGTCTGGTATTTTTTTGACTGATGATTATTTAGAGTTTCTAAAAAAAACAGTCAAAATATCTACTATCTCCTTAAGTTTATCGGATATGTTTGATGACCAGTCGAATGCAGAAATCGAACAGATTCCGCCAAAACTAAGATTCAGAATTGACCAACTTTGTCGAAAAATTAAATCGTACAATTTAAATCTTCGTTTATCACTCAATATGAGTGATGTTTACAACCAAAAAACTCCTCAAGAAATTTTTGCTCAAGCTCAAGAACTTGGCGCTAATCAAGTTACTATTCGTAAACTTTATACCTCACCGCAATCCAATACCCCTCAAGATCAATGGATCTTGGATCATAATTGTTCACCAGAGATTCTTAAAGAAATTGATCACTATATCCAGCAAGGAGTAAAACTAGAAGTCCTTCCTTTCGGAGCTACTTTGTATTCTGTTCACGATATGTCTGTCGTTTTAGACGATGATTGCATGAATGAAAGAATCAAAGGCGTTTTAAAATATGCTATTCTCCGGCCAAATTGCCATTTATACAGCAAATGGGACAATCCCGGAAGTATCATTTTTTAATCAGTGTCTTAAAAGACCCAAATTAGTTTTTAACTAAAAAGGGTCTTTTTTTTTTGCAAAAAATCTTCAATTAATTTTGATTTAAAAAAAATCATGAATATCAAATTCTTCCACTTTAAAATTTTCTCCGTCAAAATCAAAAACTGTATATCCACCTTCATGAATTTTTGAATCTAAAATCATTTCATTGTTTGGTCTGAGTTTTGGTTCTAAACCATAAACTGTATTTCTAATAATTCCTCCATGAGTTGAAATTAAAATTAAATCATTTTGATTGTTTAAACAAATTTCTTTAATTTTATCTTTAAATTCCAAGATCCTTTGATTAAGCGAAAATCCAGTATCTGGAGAAATCCATTCAGGATTTTGCATAGCCTTTTCTTGAATCTTTTCTCTATATTCTTTAGGTTTTTGATAATCATTAGTTGCATAAAATTCCCCAAATTCAGGCACTAAAATCATATTTTTGATATCTAAAATTGATTTAACAATTTCACCACTTTGAATTGCTCGAGCATATGGACTAGCATAAATAATTTTTGATGATTTTAACAAAGGAAATCTTTCCAATAAAATTTTCCCCAACTTATTTATTTGATCAACACCCAAATCGGTTAATTTCACATTTCTTTTATCATCAATATTGGTTGAATCAACTTTCTGCTTTTCTCCATGTCGAAACATTATTATTTTCATAAATAATTATACTTTCTTATTAGATTTATGTAAATTATATTCAATGGTAAAATAGACTAATTATGAATCAAAAAAGAGTTGCTGTTTACGCTGGTAGCTTTGATCCACCCACCAATGGTCACCTTTGGATGATCGAACAAGGTGCCAAAATGTTTGACAAACTTATTGTTGCTATCGGTGTTAATCCAAATAAAAAATATACTTTTTCTGTCGATGAAAGGATTCAAATGCTCAAAGATTCAGTTAAAGGTTGCCCCAATATTTCTATTGATCAATTTAACAATAAATATTTAGTTAAATATGCCCAAAGCATTGGTGCCGATTTTATCCTTAGAGGGATTAGAAATTCAACTGATTTTAATTTTGAACAGGGAATGAACAATATCAATCGAGATATCAATTCCAATATTAATACTGTTTTTTTGATGCCACCTAGGGAACTCTGTGAAATTAGTTCCAGCTTTATTAAAGGATTAATCGGCCCAGAAGATTGGCAAACTATAGTTTCTCAATATGTTCCAAAACCAGTTTTTGACAAAATAAAAGAAAAACATTCTAAGAAATAATCAAAGAATAAACTTGTTCAACTTTTGATTTTAATTTTTCTACAGAACTAATATTATCTATTACCATCCAACTTTTTTTAATTTTCTCTTTATCAGATAGTTGATCTTTTAGTCTTTCTTTAATTTCTTTATCCGACCAATTATTCCTTTCTTTAATTCTTCTAAATTGTTCTTTTTTACTGCAAGTTACCAAAATTATTCCCTTAAAATTATTTTCCATTTTAGTTTCAAAAATCAACGCTGACTCTACTATGTAGATAATATTTTTTGGTCCATTTTTAATTTCCTCTCTCACTTTTTGCCAGACTAATGGATGAATAAACTCTTCCAATTTTTGCTTTTTAATTGGATCATTAAAAATTATTTTAGCTTCTCCAACTTCTTTTCCCAATATTTTTTCAATTTTTGATTTATTTTTTGGATCAAAAAGTATTTCTTTAGAAATTTGATCACAATCCAAAACGCAAATATTATTATGTTTTTTCAAAAATTCCGCCACCGTACTTTTGCCACATCCCATATTTCCTGTCAGTCCATAAGCATTCATTTTAGTGACCATATTAACAATCAAATCTAATTAATGGTACAAACATTTCTTCTTTACTAGTACCTCCGTGGTTGCCTAGATGAAATTCTTCTTTTTCTGTCATCAAAAAATCTTTTATAATGTAATTTTCTTTCATTACCAAAACATAATCGCCAATCCTATCTATCAATTTATTATTAATTTCACCCAAGCCAAAAACATCTTTGCCTAATAAATCCACACTTTTATAAACTTCGCAACAATAACTCAGATTATTATTAATATAATTTTCAAAATCTTTTGATTTATCAGGATGGACGTAAGCATAGGCGACTCTTGGTTCACCAGATAAAGGCATAATCAAAGTTTTTATTAATTTAGGATGATCTTTTAGAGAAATTCTTTTTGATCCTTCAGGTGTATCAATAAGCCCGTGATCTGCCGTAATAATTATTGTCGTCTTAGTATTTTTTAGAGATCTTACTAATAATGATATTCTTCTATCTAGTTCTTTAAAATGATTTTTTGTCTGTTTACTATCACAGCCATTGTGGTGACATAACGCATCAAAACAATCCCAATAAGCGTAAATATACTTTCTTCTATTTGAAGATTTAATTTTATTTTTTATTTGTGAAAATAAATCTTTCAAATTTTTATATGCCAACAGATTTTTACTTCTTTTATTTACTTTTTCATCGACTATATGCTCAGGATAAAACACAAAACCAGTTGCTTTTATTTTGTCGATAATTCTTTTTTCTGTAAAAATATCTTTCCTTTGAATTTTTTCATTAGTAAACAATTCACCACCATATCTAGCTTTAAATGGTAATATTTTTGCCAGTACTCCAATTTCCTTTAAAAACATAAACCAACCAGTAATTCCATGTTGTTGAGGTGCTACTCCAGTTTCCAAAGCAGTCACTGCACATGCTGTAGTACTAGGAAAAACTGAAGTTATTTTTTTTAGACAATGTTTTTCCAATTCAGAACCTTGACCATATTTTTGCAAATATTCATAACCTAAACCATCGATTAACAACAGAACAATATTTTTACATTTTTTTAAATCATCAAGTTCTTCTAGTGGAGAATAAATGGAATCAGTTCTATATGCTTTTAATATTGAACTAGCTAAATTTACAATACTTTGTTTGTAATCTGGATAAAACATATTTATCAGATTCTACCATTTATATATAAAATTAATCACAATCCAAACACTATTAATTGTCTAAATTAATCGTTTTTGTCGGATTAATTCGATCTAGAAAATATCGATCATGAGAAACAACCAACAAAGTTCCTTTATAAGAAATTAAAGCCTCTTCCAATGCTTCTCTTGATGGAATATCCAAATAATTTGTTGGTTCATCCAATATTATAAAATTTGACCCCGAAGCCATAATTGAAGCCAATAAAAGTTTAGACTTTTGACCACTACTTAATTTATTAATCGAAACTTTAATGTCTTCATCGTTAAACAAAAATCTTTTTACTAATTTATATGCCAAAGTTTTATCAATTTTTGTCACATTTATTAGATAATCAATCGGATTTAATTCTGAATTTAATTGGCCATGTTCTTGAGATAAATATCCAATATCGATATTGCAACCCATCTCAATTTTTCCACTTGTTGGATTTAGTTTATTTAAAATTAAATTGATCAAAGTTGATTTACCACTACCATTAGAGCCAATCAAAGCAATTCTGTCACCTCTGTCTATTTCAAAAGATAAATCAGAAATAATTTGATTCTCGTCAAATTTTTTGGATATTTTTTCTAAAAACACTACCAACTTACCACTTTCTCTTTTTGGTTTAAACAATACTGACAATTCAAAATCTTCTTGTGGTTTTTCAATTCCATTTTCATTTAATTGTTTAATCAACATTTTTTCTGCAGATTTAGCTCTACTAGCCGATTTAGCTGCTTTACGTCTTTTATAATGATCTGCCCCAGAAGTTACTACTTCTAATTGTTGAGTTTGATTTTTCATAGTTCTAACTCTTTCTAAAATTCTTTCCTTTTTATTTTCTTGTGCCATATAATTTCGCTTTTGAGACTCAAATTCAATTATTTTTTGTTGTCGATAAAACGAATAATTACCACCATAAATTTTTATTTTTCCATTATCTAATTCCAATATTTTTGTCACTGTATTATCCAAAAATTTTCGATCATGAGATACCACCAAAAAAGCACCTTGATAATTTTTCAAATAATTTTCCAACCATTCCAAAGATTCTATATCTAAATGATTTGTTGGTTCGTCTAATAATAGAATATCTGGATCTTGAATTAATAATCGTGCTAAATATATTTTTGTTTTTTGGCCACTCGATAGAGCATTAAATGGTTTTAACGCCAAATCACCGATATTCAATTTATCCAAAGCAATGTTTATTTTATAAATTTCATTATCATCTATTCCCAATGATAATGCCAATCCTTCTGTTATATTATCCGCAATAGGGAAGTCTACTACCTGTGGAATATAACCTATTACTAAATTATTTGGAGTTTTTATTATTTGACCACTATCTTGAACTTCTTCACCTGATATTACTTTTAATAAAGTAGTTTTACCACTTCCATTGGTTCCAATTAAACCAATTCGATCTCCTGAATTCACAGAAAAACTGACATCAGTTAGTATTTGATGGTCAAAATATTCTTTTGATAATGAATTAATTTGTAAGTTCATAAAATAAAAAAAACCAGCCTTTCGACTGGTGTAAATATAAATAATTTTAAAAAATAGCACGAAAAACACCAGCTCCGACAAAAAGTCGAAAATTTGATTTGGTGTTTACTTTCGCATTAATTGATTATATCAACTATTAAATTTCTGTCAAAATATTTTAGTGGTGGAGGTTTATTTATTTTTAATAAATAAATTACTGTTAAAATTCAGTTATGTTTGAACTAAAAAAAGTTGAGATTAAAGAAATAATTAATTTGATTAAAGAAGCTGATAGTGGAGAGGATTTTTTACCATCAGTTTCGGATGGAACTTTTTCTGCCGAGAAATTTTTTAATGAAAATAATAAAAAGATATCTTTATATGGAAGTTTTTCAGACAACCAACTAGTTGGATTTTTATCGATAATAGATGAAAAAGATGATCTTATCAGCATTGGTCCAATGTACATTTCAAAAAAATTTAGAAGATTAGGTTTTGGGAAAAAACAAATTAAAGAAATAGTAAATAAATTAAAACAATCTAATCTTAAGGGTATAAAAACAAAAACATGGGGAGAGAACAAAGCATCACGAAAAATATTTGAAAATTTAAATTTCAAATTAGTTGAAGAGAAACCAAATTCTAGAATTAACGGTGATAGTACTGTGAAATATTATTTAGAACTAACTTAAAACTATTTAAACATCACACCAAGTGCAGCAAACCATTAACGCAACTGAAAACTATTTTATAAATTCTCATCCCATGGGTGGGGAAGTAATTCCTTTAATTTGATTG
>CAZLAG010000027.1:0-6965 GCA_964557475.1 uncultured Gammaproteobacteria bacterium | reverse complement strand
CCGACAACAGCTAAAGTTTACAAAAGGCGTTGTCGTATCGATTGGTGAGGGCATTACCCCTCTCTTATTTCTAGAAAAAACCGAGATTCTCTAGACCGCATTTCGATTTAGTTGGCACCATTCAGTTCCCCTCGAAACAGAAAACCAAATGATGAGTCTCTTAGCAAACAGCCAAAGCTGGTTGATAAGAAGTACCGGCAACCTTACCTAAATAGGCAGTAAAGTCGGTAGCTAACTTGCTAAGTTTTTCTTTAGCATTATTTTTTTAACCCTGTTTAACGACTCAATGGATCAAAGTCGGCTTGCAGTTTTTTAAAGTACGTACTCCGTCGATGCATTACATCTCCAGTGGTCTGTATTATAGCAAAAATAAGATAAAAATAAAGATTTCTCCCTTTTTTAAGGGGAGATGTCGATTTATCGACAGAAGGGTTTTATACTTAATTATGTCTTTAATCCTCGATTTTCTTTTTCCACGTCAATGCCTTACTTGTGGTAAAAAAGGTGACTATTTTTGTTCTTCATGTTTAAATCAACAAATTACTCATTCTCCTGTTTTTTCTACCAAAAATCCAATTATCGAAGGTCATCTTAGTTTATTTAGATATAATGGTTTGATTAAAAAAATTATTACTGATATAAAATATAATTTTGTTACCGATATAATCGAATCTTTTACCGATATATCGGCAAATTTAATCAAAAATAATTTTTCCAATTTACTTGCTTATTGGCAAAAAAATGATTTTGTTTTAATTCCTATTCCACTTCATGTATTAAGGCAAAATTGGCGAGGGTTTAATCAATCAGTTTTAATTGGTAAATTATTAGCCCAAAAATTAAATCTAAAATTTTCTGATCAGATTTTAATTCGTTCCAAAAATACTCATACTCAAGCCAAATTACACAGTAAACTAGCCAAAAAAGATAATTTATCTCAGGCCTTTTCTTGTACAAATAAAAATATTCCTCAAAATATTATTCTTTTTGACGATGTTTCCACTACCTTTTCTACTTTAAATTCTGCCTACAAAACTCTTTCTAGTTACGAGTTCCCATCTCATTTTTGGTTTCTGACTCTGTCGGGGAAGTAAAAAGTCTTTGCTCTTTAATTTCTTCGGCAGTTTTTGGTGTTCCAATATCACCAGCTTTTAAAGACATCTCATTATCGGTCACTTGCCAACCTTCGATTGGAGTTAATGAACTTAAATAAAAATTTTCTACATTTAAACCGTGAGTTGATAGGGAAGTTTTTAGTTCTTCTTTAACTTCGTCTTCAATAAAACTTCTATCAGTTGATAATGCTTTAGTTAAAGTGTGATTAGTCAATACCTTTCTAATTCGGCTTCTAGTTACTGGTCGCACTACTTTTGATACAAAATTTTCTCCAATATTTTGCCAAATTTCTGGCAATCTTTCAGTATCTAGTTTTATCAAAACAGTTGCTTCCACTGCTACAAATTTATTGTCTGCAGTTACCGCATTAATTACTTCATCACCCATGATTTCTTTGTTCTCTTTTAAAACAATATCCTTAGCAATAGTATATTCAATCAGTTGAGCGTTAAATAATTTCACTCTATGAATTATTGGTACTTTAAAATGCATTCCTGGATACCAAACATTTTTCAATACTCCTCTAAAGACGCTGTAAATACAACCAACGTGACCTGGTGGAATAGTAACAATAAAACCGCCAATAACCTCATCGACGAGTAGGGAAACCAACAAATTGTCTATAGATGCCATATGTAATAAGAATTATAGCAAAATATCAACCAATAAACACTTCTGCTAACTTGCTTAGATTTTTTTCTGGTTCTTTTGATTGAACTATAAAAGAAGAAATTAAAATTCCACTAGCTCCCATTTTTAATGACACTTTTACATCTTCCACAGAATGTATTCCTGCTCCCACTAATACTGGAATTTTTTTGTAAAAATCAACAATCTTTTTAATTGTTTGGGGATTCTCTGTTGCCACCGATTTTTCTTTACTTGCAATTAAATTTCTTGGTTCGTAAGCTACAAAATCTGGTTTAATATTTCTACCCCAACCATTAATTTGTCCCAAACTGGAAACACAAATCACTGATTTAAAATCTTTTGGCCAAACCGAAAGCATTTTTTTTATTGTTCCAGGTGAAAGCTTATGTTCTGAATGATTTAGCAAACTACCTTCAATTTTTAATTCCTTAGCTTTCACAGGGGAGACAAAACCACTTCCTCGACCTTCAAAAACTGGATCGACACTTTGTAAAAAAACTTTCATTTTTAATTCTTTTTGAATTAAGGCAGCATCAAGTGACGATACTGCTGGAATTATTTCCACCCCACTTTTTAAAGCTACTTTTTTACAAATTTCTGCTAATTTTAAAGCTCCCTCACCAAACGTTTCTTTATAGTTTTTAAAATTTACAATGATCATAATTTATTTTTTTAGACTTCCTCCTTTTTTAAGGGAGGATGTCCCGTCATCGGGACAGGTAGGTTTTTTATTTCCTTAATTTGTATTTATTCTGAGTTTGAACCACTCCACTTTGCAAAGTTGTCATCATTTCATCTGCTTTTTCTTTGGTTATTATAGAATTGATTGCATCCCCAAAATATTTTTGCATATCTGTATTTACTCCATCATCAGCTGTATTTGAAGCCAAATACCAACTAGTAGCATTGTTTGCTGTAGAGATAAAAGGTTGCACTTTTGCATTATCTGCTAATTTATTTACCATACTTTTTCGAGGATAAATTTCTCCAAAATCTCTAACTTGTGACTCTGTTGCATACATACTAGTCAATCCATCTACTGATGATAAATATTCTAAAAATTTCCAAGCTTCTTCCTGGTGGGTACTCTTTGAATTTACTCCTTCGGTCCAATAAGTCGACCAATGGATATTCGTCAATTGACCACTATCAGTAGCTGTTTTATTATCTCCATTTAAAACTGGTAGTTGAGGAATTGTAGTTATTCCGTAGTTCAAACTCTTATTTAAATTTTGAATGTCAAATGTTCTCCAAGATGGACCAATATAAAAAGCTAGTTTACCGCTAGCAAAAGCTTGTGTTGAATTAGCCATCGATTCATCCCAAACTTTATCTGTAGTTACAAATGAAGTGTAAAAATTCAAAACATCTTCAAGGTTTTTATAACTTTTACTATCATTTTTTGATAAATCAATTCCATTTTGTTTCATCATTAATCCCAAAATATCACTCCAATGATCGACGTTACCAGTTGTTCCCAAAGCCACACCACTTATCTTAATATTACCTTTTTCATCTTTTGTAGTTAATTGTTTTGCTAAATCTTCCAGATCCCACCAAGTTTTTGGAAGTTTACTTAAGTCTTTAACAATATCCTTATTATAATAAAGAGCCAAACCATCATACATCAAAGGAACCGACAAAAAATTTCCGTTTTCTTTTAAATCACTATTATAAACATCAAAAAAATCGCTATCCAATCCAATATTCTTAACCACATCATTTGGTACTTTAGCCAAATAATTTCTAAACATCGGTATCCAAGTATTATGCATTCTAAATACATCCACTGAGTCTATTTCGTCGTTTCCAGTTTTTTCCAATCTTCCCACCAATCTAGTTCGATAATTACTTAATTGATTTCTTTTATAGTTTACTTTGATATTTGGATTTTTAGCTTCAAAATTAGCAATTGCTCCATTTATTATTGATTCATCTTCCCATAAACCCCAATAATTAATTGTCACTGTTTCATCTTTAGTTTTTTTACCCAATGAGGCAAAAACTAACATTAAAATTAAAATTATCAAAAATCCAATTCCACCAAATAAGACTAATTTATTTTTTAATAATTTTTGAATTCCATTTTCAGTTGTCGTTGTTATTGTTGGTGTCGCTGGAGGTGTTGGTGGTTCAACTGATCGTGATTCAACATGATCATTTATCGGTTTTTCCTCTTCTATAGGTTGAGGATTAATATTTCTAGATGGTAATGGTGATTTTATATCTTCTATGTCCACACTAATATCATACCTAAAGCCATCATTAGTTACCATATCCAATTTTTACTGGTAAAATAAGCCATATGTCTCCGCTAATTTATTCAATTTTATCTTCTCTTGTTGTTAGTTTAATTTCTTTGATTGGTTTATCTTTGGCTTTTATCAAAATCAAGAACCTCCAAAAAATTACTCTCATCTTAGTTAGTTTTGCTATTGGTAGCTTACTTGGTGATGCTTTTATTCATTTGATTCCTCAATCTTTTGATTTTTTTTCAACAAAAATTGTTTCTTCTTTAATGATTTTGCTAGGAATTACATTATTTTTTATTTTGGAAAAAATTCTTCGTTGGCATCATTGTCATGAAGTTAATTGTCACCAAGAAGAAAAACATGTGGTTACTCTCAATTTAGTTGGCGACAGTGTTCATAATTTTATCGACGGGGCTCTTATTGCGGCCAGTTTTCAAATTAGCACCTTTGTTGGTTTTACTACCACTCTAGCGGTAATTCTTCATGAAATTCCTCAAGAAATAGGGGATTTTGGTATTATGATTCATCATGGACTTTCTATCAAAAAAACTGTTTTTTATAATTTCATTACTTCACTTACTAGCCTTTTAGGTGTTCTCCTTATTTCATTTTTAAATTACGATATTTCTCCGTATTTAATTCCTGTCACTGCTGGTGGTTTCATTTATTTGGCTGCCACTGACCTAATTCCCGAACTTCATCGTCACGATGCTAAAGTTGGCCAATCAATAGTTCAACTTATTTTTATTCTCCTCGGCATCGCCCTCATGTCTCTTTTGCTTTTATTGGAATAAATATTTTTCCCCTCTTTCCTCAAAGAGGGGTTAGGGGTGATTTTGACAGGAGGGTTTTACGGGTTTTCTCATGTATAATTTTTACTATATGGAAATAAATGTCTACACCGACGGGGGATCCCGTGGTAACCCTGGTCCCTCTGGTTATGGTTTGGTTATTTTTGATGATCAAAAAAACAATCTTTATCAAGAATACAAATATCTAGGTATCAAAACTAATAATGAAGCTGAATATATGGCTCTTTTATCTTCTTTAAATTGGATCAAAGATCACTATCAAAGTTATCAAATCGAAAAAGTAAATTTTTATGCCGATTCTCAACTTTTAATTCGTCAACTTCAAGGTATTTACAAAATAAAGGCCTTAAATTTAAAAGATCTTTATATCCAAGCCCAACAACTTTTAAGACAGATGAATTTAAATTATCAATTTATCCATATTAGACGAGAATTAAATACTCTCGCTGATGAATTAGCCAATAAAGCCATGGATCGAGGCCGATGAAAAATTTTACTAATCTTATATTAGCTTTATTAATCACTCTTACTCCTGTCGCCATTTTAACTGGCTTTATTATTTTTAATCTTCAAAAAACTGGCAATCACACTTATCTTCTAAATAAAGATTATTCACATCTTTCCAGAAATCAGGTTACCGAAAAACTTCATCAAGATTTTGTTTTGCCCCAAAATTTAAATCTTTCTTTGTCAAACAAAAATTATTCTCTACCTTTAGCCTCAATTTCTGCTTCTATTAATTACGACAAAACTGCTGATTCTCTTCTTTTTCGGCATTTAAGTGAAGGTGTTATTCCATATCTCAAAGGTCTTTTTGGTATACAAAATTTTAATCTAATTATCGATTATGACTCGTCTCTTTTAAATCAACAAGTTTCCTCACTCAATGATCAAATTAGTAAACCTTTTATTCCTACCGAAATTCAATTAGTTTCCGGTAAACTAGTTGTCAATCAAGGTTCTCTGGGGTCAGAATTAGATCAACAAGTTTTAAAAGATAATATTATTTCCAACCTAACTTTAGGTACTTTTGATCAAAATATTAATCTGCCTATTAAAACTATTGGTTTTGTTCCTTCAGATAGTGTTCTTCAAAATACCAAATCAAAAGCTCAAAAACTTATCGGAAAAAATATTACTCTTACGCTTGACTACAATAAAACTGTTATTAATGATGCCACTTTAATTTCTTGGTTAAATTTTGATTCTGATTTTCAAGATCAAAAAATTACTGATTATATAATCAATTTAGCTACCAGTTTAGACCACCCACCTATTGATGCTGTCTTTAAATTTGAAAATAATAAGGTTTTAGAGTTTCAACCAGCCAAAGACGGAGTTGCTATTAATCAAACAGAAATACAAACTCTTATCAAGCAATCAATTCCAAAATTAATCGATTCTACTGATAAAACTATTGATGTTACTATTCCAGTTTCCAATACTAAACCTAAAGTTGGCAATAATGAAGTTAATGATTTAGGTATCAAAGAGCTTATTGGTCGGGGTACTTCCACCTTTAAACATTCATCTGTCACTCGAAATGAAAATATTACCAAAGGATCTTCCATAGTCAATCGAATTTTGGTCGCCCCGGGTGACACTTTTTCTTTCGTTAAATCTCTTGGTGAAGTTTCTCTTGAAGCTGGATATAAAAATGCTTACATTATTCGCAATGGTAAAACTGAACTTGATGTTGGTGGGGGAATTTGTCAAGTTTCCACCACTTTATTTCGAGCTATGTTAGATGCCGGTTTAAATATTATCCAACGTCAAGCCCATGCTTATCGAGTCAGTTATTACGAAGAGGATAGTAAACCAGGTTACGATGCTACTGTTTTTATTCCTAGTCCCGATCTTCAATTTATTAATGATACTGGTCATTATGTTTTAGTTCAAAATATTTTAGATATGACCAATCGTCGTCTGACTTACGAAATTTATGGTACTTCCGACGGTCGTAAAACTGAAATTACCAACTATCATCAATGGGATTTTACTGCAGCTCCACCAGATGTTTGGATTGATGATCCAACCCTTCCTGTGGGAAAAACTATTCAAGATGAACACGCCATTCCAGGTCTAAAAACTGCTTTTGATTGGACAGTTACCAAAGATGGTCAAACACTTCACA
>CAZLAG010000026.1:0-7535 GCA_964557475.1 uncultured Gammaproteobacteria bacterium | reverse complement strand
CCATACCACCTGGGGTATATCTTAACTCTGGGTCACGAGTTAAATTACCAATTAACATTACCCTATTCAGACATCTGCTAGGCATATTCTTTTACTCCTTTTTCAAAATTAAATAACGAATAATATTATTCTCTCGATTTAATAAGACATTTAATTCATTTAACTTAATAGTAGTTGAAGAAACCAAGTCTAATATCCAAAAATCACCACTTTTACAATCTTTAATTTCGTAAACCAATTCCTTAAGACCCATATGGTCTTTTTTTTCTATTTCAACGCTGTGACTTTCCAGCCAAGCTGATACTTTTTTAAAAACGTTTTCTTTTTCTTCAGTTTTGGGGTTAAGTACCAAAACTAATTGATAATTGTATTTTTTTTCTTTCATGAGCTCAATAGATTAACATAAAACTGAAATTTTAACAATAATTTATTTACTAATTTTCCTTATTTTACACTCATCTTTTAAATCTTCAACCAGATATCCTTTATTTTTTATCAAATCTCTCAATCTATCAGATTCCATCCAATCCTTACTTTCCCTAACCTTCTTTCTTTCTTCAACTAAATCCAAAATTTCTTTAGGAATTTTTTCTTTTCTAGAATCAATTCCTAAATTTAATCCTAAAACATTATTAAAATCAATCAATGTTGCCAACTTATCTGCATTATTTAAGTTATTATCTTTAATCATCTTCCATAATATTGCAATAGCCTCCGGCATTGCCAAATTATCACTAATTTTCTTTACAAACTCTTTTTTATAAATTTCATTAACTTGTCCATCAACTGTATCCTTACTACTCCTCCATTCAAACCACAAAGCTAATAGTTTTTCATAAGCGTTTTGTGCCGATTTTAGATTTTCTAACGAAAATTCTATTCCTTTTCGATAGTTTGATCCCAAAGCCATATATCTAAACGCCATCGCATCATAACCCATATTTATCAAATCATTAACTGTAAAAAGTCCCCCACTACTTTTACTAATTTTTTCTCCTTTAAACGTAATGAACGCATTATGCATCCAATAATTAGCCGTATTATGACCAAAAGACCCAAAAGATTGGGCAATTTCATTAGTATGATGAATCGGGATATGATCTTCTCCTCCAGTATGGATATCAAAAGTTTCTCCCAAAATTTTGGTCGACATCGCTGTACATTCAATATGCCATCCAGGAAATCCAATTCCCCAAGGCGAATCCCATTCCATTTGTCTTTTTTCATTAATTGGTGAAAATTTCCACAAAGCAAAATCAGTTGGATTTTTTTTCTCATCATTTATTTCTACTCTTGCTCCCTCTCGTAGTTTTTCTAAATTTAGATTAGCAAACTTTCCATAATCAGCAAACTTTGAAGTATCAAAATATATTCCATCACTTGTTTTGTAAGTAAAACCATTTTTTTCAATTTTTTGAATTAATTCAATTTGTTCTTTAATATTTTCTGTCGCCCTGGGCATTACATTTGGTTCGTTTATATTTAAAAGTCTTAAGTTATCCAGAAATTCCAACTCGTATTTACTTGCTAATTCCTTAGCAGTTAAACCTTCTTTTTTTGCTCCCTTTTCCATTTTATCTTCTCCACTATCAGCATCAGAAGTTAAATGACCAACATCAGTAATATTCATTACCCACTTAACATCATAGTTTAAATACCTTAAAGTTCTTACCAATATATCCCAACAAATATAGGCATACATATTTCCAATATGTGGACTCGAATATACTGTTGGGCCACAAGAATAAATCCCTACTTCATTTTCTTTAATCGGTTTAAATTCCTCTTTTTGTCTTGTCGCTGTATTGTACAAAATTACTTTTTGCATACCAGAATTATATCAATTAATTTACTTTTCCTTTAAATTCCTGTGTTTGTGACATTTGAGATTGATCTGGTTGTTGAGTTTTATGCTTATTTCCACCTTTATCTTTATGATGTTTTTTAGGCGTCAACAAATCTACATTCATATTTTGTTCCTCTATTTGTCTTTGTTTTTCCTGTTCTTGTTGCTCCTTCATTTGTTCAAAATATTTTTCTTTCTCTTCTTCTTCTTTCTCTTTTTGATTTCTAATCTCCTCAACTTCTTTTTCCACATCTCTTCCTAAACCCATTTCATTTTTAATTCTCCTAATTTCTTCTTGTTTCTTTATTTCATCTTCTTGTTGTTCATGAGCCAATTGGTTATTACTTATTCCCCCATCTAAACCTAATAATTCTTTTCCACTAATTGTCGTTTCTAAAATTTTTTGACTTTCATCGCCTAATTTTTCTACCGTTTCTTCCGCTAGTTTTTTAAATCCTTGTCCAATTCCTTTAACTATTTGATTATTCATAATTCTTTTAAAAATATTTCTTTTAATTCTTCTATTTTTTGATAATTAAACACTTTAACATCTGGACATCCAGATATCATTGCCGACAATCTTTTGCCTTCCATTTGTCTGTAAATACATATAACCTTTTTTTTAAATTCAGTTGCTCGAGCAATTTCTATCCCAACTCCAAAACTTGGATGAGTCACTTCGGCTACCAATACATCACTAATCTTTACCCAATCAATATCTCGTTTGTAAATTTCTTTATCATTAATTTTTTCTCCAAATTGAGTCAAACTATCATTGCCTACATGCTCAGTCAAAACTTCACCATATTTTTTTAACATTTTAATTATTTCCAAATAAAGTCGGCTATCATCTCGGCCACCAGTAATTGATCCTGCAAAATATATTTTCATAACAACTTTATTATATATCTCTCCTTCCATCCAAAGCCCGGCTTAAAGTAGCTTGATCAGCATATTCTAAGTCAGCTCCCATAGGTAAACCACTCCCAATTCTAGTTATTTTCAAATTTTCTAATTTCAAATCTTCTAATTTTCTTTTTATATATAAAGCTGTTGCTTCACCTTCCATTGTAGGATTTGTAGCTAAAATAATTTCCATTTTTAAATTTTCATTTTTTCTAACTCTTTCAACTAATTCATCTATTCTTAAATCCGCTGGGCCAATATGATCAAGTGGATTTATAACTCCACCCAAAACATGATAAACCCCTTTAAAACCTCCCATATTTTCAATTGCCATTACATCAATAGCTCTTTCAACTACACAAATCAAAAAATGATCTCTTTTTTCATCAGAACAAATTCCACAATCATCTTTTTCACTAACCGAAAAACAAGTTCGACAAATTTTAATTTCATCCTTCATTTTTACCAAACAATCGGCTAATTCTTTAACATAAGTTTTAGGAGTATTTAATAAATAAAAGGCTAACCTAGCGGCTCCTTTTGGTCCAATTCCAGGCAATCTTTCAAAAGAGTTAATTACATCCTTAATTACTTTTGGAAATTCCGCCATATTTTTTAAAATTATTTATCAACGATCTAAAAAACTAAAATAATCCCTCAAGACCACCCATATCTTTCATTCTTTTAGCTGCCATCTCCTGAGATTTTTTAACTGCTTTGTTTATAGTATCAACTAATAATTTATTTTCTCCACCATTGATAGACAAAGATTTTATTTTTTGATCACCGCTAACTACCACTTTAATTCCACTTTCTTCAACTTCTATTGTTTCTGACTCTATTGCTTTTTTCAATTTATAAGCCTGAGCCAACATTTTTGCTTTATCAAACATAATTTTATTTAAAAAATAATTTACTCTTCATTATATACGAGAATATACAAAATAAAAAATCTGAAGTTACAATTTTGGAACGTTTTTGAACGTGGGCGACCACATTCATTTTCCAGAGGAAAAATTTGTAACGAAGATTTTTATTAAATCTACCCAAATATATCTTTGGCAACATCATATAAATCTTTTTTGTCTTCTTTTGTGTCATTTACCAATTCCTGACTAATACTTTCCATCGGCGTATCGTTATTTATTATCAATGGTTTCTTTTTATCTTTTGCCAAAACACATTCAAACTTCATGTCTGTTCCCAAGACACACTTTAACCCATCCTCCACAATTTTTCTATTTTTAATCTCCTCCAATCTATCTTTATGGAATGGATAAAAAACTTCCAATATTAAGCAATTACCCTTTATAGACTTCGGTTGAGTTGCTCTCAAAAAAGCCTCGACTGAATGATTAAATGGTTTCACTGTCATCAATAAATTTCCCCAAACAGTTTTTACCTTTTCCATATCAACTGCTAAATTTAAACAAACATCAACATTATTATCAACATCAATATTATTTTTATCTTCAGTCTTAACTGATTTTAAAACTTTTTCTTCTTTTTTTTCTTTTTCTTCAATTTTAATAATTGGTTTTTCGTCTTTTTCTTCACTTTTATCTACATTTCCATTTTCCTCTCCTAAAAAATCGATTACTGCCATTTCTAATGGTAATTGTTCAATTTCTACTTCTTTATTTTGTTTTATAGCTCTAATCAATAAATCAATTAATCTCTCAATATCTTTTAAGGCAAAACCACTTTTTGTCCCTTCTCCAATCGCAAAATTTAACAATAATTTATTTTGAAAATAAATTAATAATTTCTGACAAAAATTTTTAAAGTCAACTCCCTTATTGGCCATTTGTTCTAGTTTTTCCAATATCAATTTTGTCTTACCTTCTAATAAATCTATTTCAAAATGATTTTCAGAATATTCCCCACCCAAATCATTATAAAATTTATCAACTGCTTCAAAATTTATATTATCACCAATATTAAGATATATTTCATTAAAAATTCGATGTAAGTTACGAAAACTTCCATCACTTTTTTCTACTATCAAATTGATTACTTTTTCCTCTACTTTTAAACCTTCTCCTGAAATCACTCGTTCCAAAGATTTAGTTAATTCTTTTTTTGTTCCTTTTCTAAAATCAACTCGCATTAACCTTGATAATACTGTTTCTGGAATCTTTTCTGGATCAGTAGTACATAGAACAAAAATTGTATGCTTCGGTGGTTCTTCAATCAATTTCAACAAAGCATTAAAAGCATCTTTAGTTAACATGTGAACTTCGTCAATAATAAAAACCTTTTTCTTTAACTTACTTGGCATCAAATAAGCTTTGTCTTTTAGATCTCTAATATCTTCAATTCCTCTATTAGAAGCCGCGTCTATCTCTACAATATCCATTTCCTTACCATCCATTATCAACTTACAATTTTCACATTCTCCACAAGGCTCACCATTTTTTAAATTAGAACAATTTACTGATCTAGCTAAAATTCTAGCCGCCGAAGTCTTACCAGAACCTTTTGGACCAACAAATAAAAAAGACTGTGGTGCCTCTTTAGCTATCAAAATCTTTCTTAAACCCTCTGCTGCTTGTATCGAATCTAAATCAGAAATTAAAGTTGGTCTATATTTTAAATAAAAAACTGACATCAAATAGGATTAAACCATTCTTAAAGCCGCTTTACAATAACATTTTCTATATCAACCTTTCATTAAGTTCTCTACACCATGTACTAACCATTCATATAATACTTTTTCTAAAGTCGATTTTTGAAATTTGACTTCGTATTTTAACTTTTGAGTACAAATTACTATATCTCCCAATCTGATCATTCCATCAGCATCTTTATTAAAAGACATGGGAAATCCTAAAACTTGAGGAATATAATCCTTTTTTCTATAGTTTATATTTAAATCTTTTGCCTTCTTTCGACCTACAAAATAAATACTCAGCTCAACTCCATCAATATAACCTTTATTTTCTAAAGCTTTTAAAGATAATTTTTCCACCAAAGATTCACTCAAACCCCAATTTTTTGGATGACTTATCAAAATTATATTTGACATTTAGATATTAGAAATTTTTTCTTTCACTATTTTAGACACAATACTTCCATCGACAGTCCCATTAAGTTCGGACATTACTTCCTTCATTACTAAACCAAAATTATTACCTTTTTCTAATACCACTTTGGTAACTATTTCAGCTACTTTGTCTTCTGATATTTCTTCAGGTAAATATTCTTTTAAAACTTTAATTTCATAATCTAGTTGTTCCACTAAATCATTACGATTACCTTTTAAAAACATCTCCCTAGATTCTTCTTTATTTTTTAATTCTTTTCTTAAAACTCCAATTTCATCAGCTTCTGTCATTTGACCCACTGGTAATTGCATTTCTTTTTTATCAATTAAAGAAATTAAGAATCTTAAAACACCTACCTTGACACTGTCATGGTTTTTAAGTGCCTCAACACTGTTTGATTTTAGTTTATCTTTGATCATGTCGTCTAGAATTTTTTGCACGGCGTCTACATTTATCTCGCCAAACAATTATCTTTTTTTTAGCGTATCTTTTTTCAGATGGTTTAACATAAGCGGTTCTTTTTTTAACCTCTTCTGTTATATCTTCTTCAAGACACAACCTTCTAAATTTACCGATAATATCGTCTTTAGATTCACCTTTTTTCTTTTTAACTATAATTGGCATGTAAAAATTGCCACCTCCTTTAATTTAACAATCGTCTATTTTACCTCATCAATCAATACTTTGTAAACAATTGATTCGATCAAAACTATTAATTACACCATCACTGTTATAATCTGCAATTGTGCCAGTACATTTGGAACTCGATAAAGTTACTTTTGGTGATGGAGTCGTAGTCACTGCCACAATCTTTCCACCTTGCTGTCGACAATAAATCATATCAACTGAATTAGTTGATCCATCTTTATTGTAATCAACTCCATTTTTACACTCAACACCAGGAGTAACTGAAGAAGCCAATGGTGTTGACGTTATTGTTGGTGTTACCGATGCAACAACCTCTCCTTTTGTTTTAAAACTATAAGGAATACCACTATTATCAAAAACATCTTCACCAATTCTAATTCGATAATAATAAGTTGTGTTTGGTCTTAAAGAAGTCAAAGATATTTTGTGATTTGCTGTTGAGTCACTTTCAATAGCCATTAATACTAAACTAGCTGCTGTTGTACCATATTCTATTTTAGATATAGCTGCCTTATTAGAAGTCCAAGAGATAACAGCTGTCTTACCATCTTCAGAAGAAGTAGCTGTTACTCCAACTGGCTCTACATCGCTAGTGGCACCACTCATAAAAGTTTGAATTGTTTTAACACCAATTACTCCTAATACTATTACTACCAAAAGAACGACCAAAATAACAATAGTTTTAACATTCAACTTACCTCTCATAGAAATTTGAAGAAAGCTGCTGATACCAAACTTACTAACCCAAAAGCAATTAATCCAACAGTAACCCCAGTATTACCAGTTTTTGGTAACACTGTAGTAGTAGTTGTTGTTGTTGTTGTTGAGGCTGTAGTTGGTGTAGGTGTCGAAGTAGTGGTTGAACTAGTACTATTACCAATAACATAAGAACCGCTTTGGTTTGAACTACAAGTAATAATATCTACAATCGAAGAACTTCCAATTATATTGGAATCAGTAGTTGCGGAACTACAAGTATAAGATAAATTTGCAGTCCCAGTATTTGTCGCTTTAAAAGTCAAAGTTACCAAACTACCATTAACCGCTTTATCACCAATAGTATCATTAGCTGCACAACTATAACTTAC
>CAZLAG010000025.1:0-8579 GCA_964557475.1 uncultured Gammaproteobacteria bacterium | reverse complement strand
TACAACAATTCTAAAAAGCTAAAAGCTACTAGCTAAACGCTAATTTAGTATCTACTTTCCACAAATGTCAAAGCATAACCCTTGGCGTTGGCTCGACCAGTTCTACCGATTCGGTGAATATAGTCTTCGTAATTGTTTGGTTTATCAAAATTAATTACGTGAGTAATATCAGCCACATCAAGTCCTCTGGCAGCTACATCAGTTGCCACGAGTACATTAATTTGGTTTTCTTTAAACATTCTTAAAACTGTTTGTCTTTTATGTTGTGGTTTATCACCATGAAGTGAACCAGCTTTAAATCCAGTATCAATTAAATTTTCAGAAATTCTTTCTACCATCGATTTGGTAGCTCCAAAAATTAACACTTTTTTAAATTCTTCTTGTTTTAACAATCTTACTAACATTTCTTGTTTATTATTTCGATTTACCATTACTACATTTTGTTCTACATGGTCCGAAGTATTTTGAGCCTTAATTGAAACTTTTGCTGGATTATTCAAAAATGAATCCACTAATCCTTCCATTTTTCTATCCATAGTAGCTGAGAAAAATAAAGTTTGTCTATTAGCAGGAATTTTTTCTACAATCGCTCTAATGTCATGTATGAATCCCATATCCAACATTCGATCGACTTCATCCAAAACTAAAGTATCCATTTTGGCAAAATTAATCACTCTTCGATCGCCCAAATCTTTAATTCTTCCTGGAGTTCCGACAATTATATGGGGATCTCTTCGAATATCCATAATTTGTTCTTTCAAAAATGCTCCACCAATAGCCAAGGACACATAAACTTTCAAACCAAAAGTAAACGATCTGATTTCTTGTCGAATTTGCATAGCCAATTCTCTAGTTGGAGCCAAAATAATGATTCTTTTTTCAGGATGTTTTACAATTTGATCAATCAAAGGCAAAGCAAAAGCTGCAGTTTTACCAGTACCAGTAGATGCAATTCCCAAAACATCTTGTCCAGAAATTACTAAAGAAATTACTTGGTCTTGTATTTGTGTTGGTTTGGTATAACCCTTATCTTTAATATTTTTTAGCAAAGTTTGGTCAAAACCAAAGTCTTCAAAATTATGTTGGACTTCTGCTTCTTCAATAGTGACAATCTCACAGGCCTTTTTTATAAATAATGAGGCATCCAAATTTTCCCCAAATTTTCGAGGTTTTCTAGCATTTCCAAATCTACTTCCACCATTTGGTCTTGAGCCAAAACTTTGTCTTGGTGCACTAAAATTTCTAAAGCTTCCATTAGAGGAATTATTTCTACTTCTTCGTCCAAAAGACGAACTTCTATCGTTATACATAATAATTTTTTGAGCAGCAACGTCTTTTGGCCGTGACCTCAAGACTAACAATGCCCAAAAAATTATTAATTCACAAGAATTTTGTGACCGGGCAATATATTAAAAAGATTACTTCAATTGCTTAATTCAGCTTGTAGTCTATCACACTCATCTTTAAAAGCAAATTAACCGTGGACTATTTGATAAATCATCAATAACACTGCCATCAACATAAATCCAAAAGTTATCCAAGCAATCACTTTACTTCGTTTTTTAGTTTTAAATTTGCCCACAATTCTTTCATCATCAGCCAATTTTATAATAATGGCAATCAATGGTACTGCTGCAATTCCATTTACTACAGCCGCATAATAAAGCGCTTTCATAATATTAATTTGAGCCAAATTCATCACCAAACCAATTATGGTAGCCGCAGCAATTATCACATAAAAAGTTTTTGCTTTACTGAATTTTTTAGATAATCCTTCTTTGGCTCCAATTGCCTCAGATAAGGCATAACCGATCGATCCAGCCAGTACTGGAATTGATTGCCATCCAATTCCGATAATTCCAATAGCAAACAAAAAGTAAGCAAAATCACCCGCCAATGGTCGTAATGCCAATGCTGCTTGCTGCGGTGTTTCAATACTAGTTATCCCATGTGCATTTAATGTGGCTGCTGTTGTCAAAATTATAAAAAACGTCATTAAATTCGAAAAAGTCATTCCCACTTTAGTGTCAAAACCCAGCTTTTTTATTTCCCCTCTAGTAGTTTCTGGATGAATATTAAAATCTTTAATCTCTCCTTCAGCAATTTCTTCTTCAACTTCTTCGGATGCTTGCCAAAAAAATAAATATGGAGAAATAGTCGTTCCCAAAAATCCAATCATGGTCATGATATAGCCTAAATCGAAATTTATATGGGGTATGAAGGTATAAAGTGCAATTTGACCCCAATCTTGTTTCACCATAAAAGCAGTAATTACGTATACCAACAAGCTCAAAGCCAACCATTTCAAAAAATTGGCATATTTTTTGTAGGGGACAATAACCTCCGTCAAAATTATAGCTATTCCGGCAACGACTAACCAAATATAAAATTTCCATCCAAAAATCATTTGCATACTAGCGGCAATTATTCCCAAATCAGCTCCAATATTAATTGTATTAGCAATTGCTAGTAAAGATACCGCCAAAAAAAGTAATCTCTTAGAGTGGTATTTTTTAATTACTCCTGCCAAACCTCTACCAGAAGTTTTACCAACCCTTCCACACATTTCTTGTATCACTACCATAGCTGGCAATAAAAATATCGTCATCCAATTCATTTTGTAACCATATTGAGCTCCAGCAATAGAATAAGTCGCAATGCCCGATGGATCATCATCTGCCGCTCCAGTAATAAATCCTGGTCCGATCTTTTTAAATTTATTCCTTAGTTTCGTAAAAATATTTGTCATAAGAAATTTATATATTAAATAGGTCTTTTAAACAACCAATAGTCGTCAAAATCATGTAAAATAAGCACATGGCGAATAAAGTTTACACGATTAAGATAGCTGGTCCGGCTGGTTTAGGAATTAAATCGGTTGGTCAAATATTTTCCAAAATTTTAATTGATCATGGTTTTACAGTGGCTGATTACAGTGAATATCCTTCACTAATTCGTGGTGGTCATAATACTTATCAGATTTCTTTTTCCAAAGATAAAGTGTTTGCTCCTCATTACACTGTTGATATTTTCTTTTCAATTATGGGTGGTCATTGGCAAGAACATGTCAATGAATTTACTTCAAAAACTTTGATTTTTTCTGATGAAGAGATAGATAAAAAAGACCTTAAAAAAGGAATTTTTTATAATCTTCCTCTAAAAGAACTAGCTAATGAAATTGGTAGTCCAGTTGTTGCTAATACTATCAGTCTAGGTGTTGCTACTTATCTTTTAGATTTAGATTTTAAAATTTGTACCGAGACTGTTTGTACTTTTTATAAAAACTTCGCTGACTTAAATTTTCGAGCCCTTGAATCAGGTTATAAATATGCCACCACTAATTTTTCAAAATCAAAAATAGGTCTAATAAAAACTACGAGCAAAAATGCTGATGTTCATTTATATGAAGGTAATGAAGCTTTTGGTTGGGGATTTTTAAAAGGTGAAGGTAATTTTTACAGTGCTTATCCTATGACTCCAGCTACTGGGGCTATGCATTTTTTAGCTGCCAAAAGTACTTCCATTGATACATTAAAAGTTGTTCATGCTGAAGATGAAATTGGTGCTGCTAATATTGCTGCTGGCGCTGCTATTGCTGGCGCTCGTGCTGGTACTGGTACTAGTGGTGGTGGTTTTGCTCTTATGAATGAAGCTGTCAGTTATTGTGGTGTTGCTGAAATTGGTTTAGTTTTTTATCTCGTTTCTCGACCAGGTCCTGCTACTGGTTTGCCCACTTGGACTGCTCAAGGTGATTTACTTCATGCTATTTATTCTGGTCATGGAGAATTTCCAAAAGTAGTTATAGCTCCAGGAGATATTCAGGAATCTTTTGATGATGGTGTCACTTCTCTAAATCTTGCTGCCCAACTTCAGACGCCAGTTTTAGTTGTTTCTGATAAATTTTTAGCTGAATCTGGTGCTAGTAATCCTGATCTTTCAAATATTAAAGCCAAAATTGAAAAAGGGGAGATTGAGTCAAAACCAGAAATTGACTTCAAGAGATATAAGTTTACCAAAAATGGAATATCTTCAAGAAGTATTCCAGGTACCAAAAATGGCCAATTTTTAGCCAATAGTTATGAACATGATGAATTTGGTTTCTCAATTGAAGATGCTGTTCTTTCAGAAAAAATGTTTCAAAAAAGAATGGTCAAAAATAAATTGGCGGTCAAATTAGCCCCAAAAGTAAATTTTTATGGTTCAAAAGATGCCAAGAAATTAATCATATCTTTTGGATCTACCAAAGGTCCAATCTTAGAAGCTCTCAGAGATTTACCTAATAAATCTGATTTTGCTTTCCTTCAAATTCGTACTCTTTGGCCAATTAATCCAGATTTAAAAAATATTATCAATGCTTTCAAAGATATCTGCGTTATTGAAAATAATGGTACCAATCAATTAGTTACTTTATTAAAATCTCAATTTGATTTTAATCCAAATAAAGTCATCAGTAAAAATGATGGTCGACCATTTTTTCCAGAAGAGATTGTTAATATATTAAATTCTAAAAAATAATTATGACCAATTATCGATCAAATATTATTCCCACTTGGTGTCCTGGTTGTCATAACTATTTAGTTTTTGCTGCTCTCCAAAAAAACTTCACCGACTCAAATATAAACTTAGATAATTTAGTCATTAACTACGACATTGGTTGTGCTGGCAATATGGCTGATTTTTTAAAGACTTATGGAGCTCACACGCTTCATGGTCGATCAGTTGCGGTTGCTATGGGTGAAAAAATTGCCAATCCAAAACTAAACGTTTTAGTCATTGGCGGTGATGGTGGTATTTATGGTGAAGGTCTAAATCATTTGATTACTGCCGCTCGTGGTAATATTAATGTCAAAGTTTTTGTTTCTAATAATTTTTTATATAGTCTTACCACTGGTCAAACTAGTCCAACTACTCCTACTGGAGCTCATACTAAATCTACTCCAAATGGAAACATCAATTTACCAATAGATCCAGTAAAACTTATAAAATCAGTTAATCCAAATGTTTTTGTTAAATCTGTCGATTGTAAAGATATTCCTGCTCTAAATCAAACGATTAAAGAAGCTTTGGAATTTGATGGTTTTGCTCTTGTCGATATGATTCAAGAATGCGTCGCTTTTGGTAAACAACTCAAAACTGTTGAAAAATAATTTACTTTTTTACTGCCACAATTGTCATAAACATTGGGATTTCTTCTCGTGACCTGTTTTCCATCCTCGCTTTTCCACCAGTACTTTTTTTGTCCGACACCCATTCTTCAATTTTTTCAATCAAAAAACCATTTTGTAAAAGTAATTCTGAATATTTTGATAGGGGATGATGAAATGACCAAGTCATTTCCGATTTTTCCATCTGTCCTGGGTTAGTCGAAATTGGAATATTCAATTCACTCATATATCGGTCAATTCTTCTGTATTGAACTTTATTTTTATTATCCATACCCCAACTTGATTGCCTTGGAATTCTAAAAATTGGATGATTCAACACCATTAAAAATTTTCCTCCAGTTTTTAAATATTTATTGGCATTTTCAAAAACCCCATTCATATTTTCAATATTTTGTAATGCCAAAATTATCACTGCCAAATCAAAATCATTTTTTTTAATTGGTAAAGCCTTACTTACATCACCCACCGCAAATTGATGATTAAAACTTTTTTGTTTTGATTTTGCTTCTTCAATAAAACTTTTTGCAATATCGATTCCCAAATAAATAGTTTTAGAATCAAGTTGTCTTTCAAACACTCCCTGTCCACAGGCTAAATCTAATACTGATTTTATTTTACTAAAATCAATTAAATCTTTAATTTTGGGAAAAATTATATTTTGATGAAAATAATGTCCTTCATCACCGACAATTTTTTTATACCACTTACTCGAATTTTCCCAGGATGTGTTTTGCATAAATTATTTTATCTCTTTATATTTCCTTACATAATAATCAAACCATTCATCTTTTTCATCTAGCTCAACAGTTTTTACATAAATTTTCTTATTAAATTTACCAACTTTATTATTTTTATTTTTACCAATTTCTCTAAATTCTTTTTTATTAACTCCCAAAGTTTTCAAACAGGTATCAATTATTAGTTGTAAATCAGCCAATTCTTTTACAGCATCTTCTTTATCGTTTAAATTTAGTTCTTTAATTTCTTCGATAAATTTATTTTTTAAACTAACCAAAAAATCTTTTTTATCCAAAATCTTATAATCAACCTTATTTAATTTATTTGACAAAATATTGTTCAAAATTTTGTCTCTGATTAATTTTTCAACTTTAAATTTCTTCACAATCTGATAATAACACAAATCTCTCTATCTTGCGGTATAATTAAACCGTGGTTATCATTAAAACTCCTGCTCAAATTGAAGGTATTAGAAAATCTTCCCAATTAGCAGCACTTACACTAAAATATCTTTCCAGGTTTATTAAGCCGGGGATTTCTACAGAAGAGTTAAATTCACTTGGTCACAAATTTATATTGGATCATAAAGCTATACCGGCCCCTTTAAATTATGGTGGTTTTCCCAAAAGTATTTGCACTTCTATAAATAATGTTGTTTGTCACGGTATCCCTTCCAAAAATGAAATCTTAAAAGAAGGGGATATTATCAATCTTGATGTCACTACCATTTTAAATGGTTATTATGGTGATACTTCAGCTACTTTTCCAGTTGGTAAAATTTATCCTCATGCCCAAAAATTAATTGATGTCACCAAAGAAGCCCTCAATCTTTCTATAAAATCTTTAAAACCAGGTCGAGTTTTAAATGATTGCGTTGGTAAAATAATTGAACCTTTAGCCAAAAAAAATAATTTTAGTGTCGTTAAAGAACTTGGTGGTCATGGTGTTGGGGTTAAATTTCACGAAGATCCTTTTGTCTTTCATTTCGACATAAAAAGAAAAGATGTTGTTCTCAAACCAGGTATGATATTTACTATTGAACCTATGATCAATGCTTCTGCTGATCCTCGAGTCACTATTGATCGCCATGATGGTTGGACAGTTCGTACTTATGATGATTCACTTTCGGCTCAATTTGAACACACTGTTTTAATAACCGAAACAGGACACGAAATTCTTACAAAAATTAATTAAAATAAACTATGCAAATTCTTGATGGTAAAACATTATCTGAAAAAATCTTATCTAATTTATCTTTAGAAATTCAAAATTCAAAATTAAAAATTAATCTCGATATTATTTTGGTCGGTGACGATCCCGCCAGTCTAAAATATGTTGAATTAAAAAATACCAAAGCAGCCTCTATTGGAATTGGTGGACAAATTCATCGACTCCAAGAAGATTCTTCTACAAAAGAAGTAATTAATCTCATAGAAAAATTAAACAAAGATTCATCCGTCACCGGTTTAATGGTTCAACTTCCACTACCTTCTCAAATTGATACCACTCAAGTTCTTATGGCTATTAATCCTTTAAAAGATGCTGATGGACTCAGTCCAATTAGCTTAGGTCTTTTGTTTCAAAAAAAATCAAGCGCCATCGCTTCAGCTACCTCATTAGGAATTATGAAATTGTTAGAGGAATACCAAATTGATCTAAACGGAAAAAATGCGGTAATTATTGGTCGTAGTCCAGATGTCAGTTTACCTCTTTTTGCCCAGCTAATGGACAAAAATTGTACTGTTACTATTTGTCATTCTTTTACTAAAAATTTATCAGAAATTACCTCTCAAGCTGATATTTTAATTTCAGCTATTGGTAAACCAAGATTTTTAGGTAGGGAATTTGTCAAAGAGGGTGCAGTTATTATTGATGTTGGCTATGCTACCGATTCGACTACCGGCAAAACTACAGGTGATTTCGATTTTGATCAAATTAAAGATTTAGCTTCTTTTATTACTCCTGTCCCAGGTGGTGTTGGCCCTATGACTATTGCTTCGTTATTTTGGAACACCGTCCAAATCGCTAAGAAATAAATTTGTTAAAATAGTTTATGAGGATTCAACTATACGATAGGGGAACACCCCAAGGTAAAAAACTTTTTTCCGATTTAGAAAGCGTTTGTAGTCGTCTTCAAATTGATTACGATCCCGAGTTTATTCACGACATGTCACGAGTTTATAGTATGGGTCTTCAAGGTAAAACCATTCTTCTTATCGATGGGGAAGTCGCCTTAATTGATAAATATCCCAGTGTTAAAGAATTAGAAAAATTAATTTTAGAATCATAACTAATGTTTAAAAGAATTAGAAAATTTCTCAAGAAAAGAAGTCAACTTGGTATGCTTATTGAATTATTAGGAGCTATTGCTATTTGGTGGGGTATTTGGGGAATAATGGATTTGTTTGTTTTTCCAAATAATGAACTTTGGAGTTACTTGCTCTCAATAATTCTCGGATTTCTAATAATCTTTATTGTTGGTGGGGAACTAGACGATCTTAAATAATCTTTTGGCATTATCGTCAATTATCTTTTCTGTTTCCTCAAAACTCATTTGCCAGATTTCTGATACTTTTTGATATACATATTTGACATACTCTGGACAATTTTTTTCTCCTCGAAAGGGGACTGGTGTCAAAAAAGGACAGTCAGTTTCCAAAACAAGCCTGTCTTTTG
>CAZLAG010000024.1:0-8696 GCA_964557475.1 uncultured Gammaproteobacteria bacterium | reverse complement strand
TTACCACAATTACCAAGTGTTTATTCACCTTATTCCAGCACTCCTAAAGCTTATATAAATAGATCACAACATGTTTTAAATAGGATGGTTGAAGATGGATATATTAAAAAGGATCTAGCAGAAGAAACTCTCAAAGAAGTTGAAAACTATCAATTTAATGAAGAAACTTCGACAATGGCAGCACCTCATTTTGTATTGTGGATCAAAGAACAGTTGGCTAAAAAATATGGTGAAAGTGTAATTGAAAGTGGTGGTTTAAAAATTACCACTACTTTGGATTTAGATTTACAAAATCAAGCTCAAAAAATTGTGGCAGAAGAAGTAGATAAACTTAAAGATAAAAAAGTTTCTAATGGAGCAGCCATAATTACAGATCCATCTAATGGTCAAATTTTGGCAATGGTTGGATCAAAAGATTATTTTGCTACCGACATTGGAGGGAATTTTAATGTGGTAACTCAAGGATTAAGACAACCAGGATCATCTATAAAACCAATTACCTATCTTGCAGCTTTAAAAAAAGGTTATACAGCTGCGACAATGATGATGGATACTCCAGTAACATTTCCTGGTGTTGGTGGTCAAAAGGATTATTCACCTCAAAATTATAATGGAAAATTTAATGGACCAATGTCTATAAGAACTGCTTTAGGTAATTCAATAAATACAATTGCAGTAAAAACTTTAGCTAATGTTGGAGTTAAAAATATGTTGACATTAGCCTATGATATGGGTTTGTCAACTTTAGAACCGACAACAGAGAATATGTCTCGTTTTGGATTGTCAGTGACTTTGGGAGGAGCTGAAGTAAAAATGATAGATTTAGCTGGTGCCTATGGAGCTTTTGCTAATCAGGGCGAAAAGAAAGATTTAGTAGGAATTTTAAAAGTGGAAGATGCTAGTGGAAGAGTCTTGGAAGAATATAAAGATATTAAGGGTAAACAAGTAATGACACCACAAGAAGCATTTATTATTTCTAATATTTTATCTGATAATAGTGCCCGCGAAATGACTTTTGGAGCGACTAATTATTTGCAAATATCTGGTCATCAAGTAGCAGCTAAAACTGGTACTACAAATGATAAAAGAGACAATTGGACAATAGGTTGGACACCAAATTTATTAACTACTGTTTGGGTAGGAAATAATGATAATAGTTCAATGGGAAGTGTGGTTTCAGGAGTATCTGGAGCGGCGCCGATATGGAATAAAATTATGAAATATGAATTGGCAAAAATAGAGAAGAAAGATTTTCCGGTTCCGGATAAAATAATTCAATTGTCAGTAGATAAAGTTTCTGGTTATCCAAGTCATGATGGATTTGAATCTAAAAATGAATATTTTATTGACGGAACTCAACCTATAGTATCTGATCCGATTCATGTTAAATTGAAAGTTTGTAGAGATAGTGTTGGAGTAGCTACTCCGGATGATATTGCTAGTGGTAATTATGATGAAAAAGAATTTTTTATTCTTAAAGAAGATGACCCAATTTCGACTGATGGAAAAAATAGATGGCAGGAAGGAATTGATAGTTGGATTGCTAGTCAAACAAATAAAGATAAATACAATCCAGTAACTAATTATTGTCATAGTGGTGGTTTGGTAAATGTAAAAATAGAAAACCCAGATAATACTGTTACGGTAGGAAATAATTTTGATGTAAAAATTACAACCACTTCAACTATGAAAATTGTTGAGGTAAAACTATGGGTTGACGGAAAAGAAGAGAAAAAATGGACAGAAAGACCAGAAGATGGATTTAAAATTAATTTAACATTACCTGATGGTCCTCATACCATTAAGGTTAGGGCGGTTGATAGAGACGGTAATAGTCAAGAAAGAGAATCTCATTTTGGTGTAAATACTGCTTGGGATGCAACTGTAACTCCAACGCAAACGATTACGCCAACATTAATACCAACAATTAATCCCTAAGAACAGGAATATTTTATTTTTGATATATTATTAGCAGTATGTGTTATTATCTGCTAATAATATTATTATGTAACAATATATATCAAACACCTATTAAACTATTTCAAATTGAAAGCAGAAAGATGGATATCTTTAGCGGTTTTATCGTCAATATTAAAATAAGAAACTCGAAAAGTATAACGATATTTATTATTTTTAGAATCATGATAAATATCAGTAATAATCATTTCCCAAAGGATTTGTTGACCAATAATATCTGAATATTTTTTAATAAGTTGAATTGGATCTTCTTGATCATTTAAAGTGATGTTGGCATCTAAAGTAATTATTTGAGAAGTTAATTCGTAAGCAGAATTTGATTCAACTTTTGGTGAATAATTTATTGGTTTGTTTAAATCGTCGATAATTATCTCGGCAAAATTATTGTCAAATACAATTATATCTTTAGACAAAAATGATAATGTATCTTTACGAAGTTGATTTATGTTGGAGTTGTAAATTCCTAGAGCGTTTTTTTCGATATATTTATCCCCTATTTTGGAAAAAACTTTACCTATTTCAAAAAATTGAGGATTGGTCAATTTATATCGAGAATATTGGTCTAATTGTTGTTTTAAAGATGGAATAAGACTTTGTCGAAGATAAATACTTTCAGTGTTGATGCTATTTTGAGTAGTAATAACAGTTTTTTGATCCAAGGGTTTACTGACAAGAGGCCAGGTTAAAACTTCGTCGTAGCCCAAATCAACAAGTTTATCTTTGAGTTGATCAATAAGGTACATTTCACTCGGAGTAATATCACCGACATCTTTGAAGGCAATTGGTTGATCGGTAGGAATTTTTTGATAACCCCAAAAACGGACAGCTTCTTCAACTAGATCGGCTTCGATACTAATATCGGTTCTGATAGAAGGAGGTGTAATTAAATTATTATCAATTTGACAACCAAGACGGGTAAAACAATCAATTATAAAATCTTTGGGAATATCGATACCAGCAACTTGGGATGGTTTTTGGAAATTAAATTCAATAGGGGTGATTGTTTTTTGATTTGGATAATAATCAAAAATTTCTGATGAAATTTGACCACCACAATTTTGTTGAATTAAATCAACTAAATGATTAAAAGCAATGGAGATACTATTTGGATCAAGAGACTTTTCTAGACGAGTACCAGCTTCAGTAGTGGCTTTTAAAAAACGACTATTTTGTCTGACAGTGGTTGGATTATAAACAGCAATTTCAATAATGGTTTCGGAAGTATTTAAATCGATAGCACATTTTTGTCCACCCCAAAAACATAAACTTAAGGCTTCTGTTGGATTGTTAATCATTAAAATATCTTTATTTAATTCTAGTTTTGAACCATCAAGACTTATAAACTCTTTGAATCCAGGATTTAATTGCCAAATTAAATTTTCAGTAGATTTTGCAGTATCAAAAGCATGACTAGGTAAGCCATACATAAACATAATGTAATTGGTTAAATCGACTAAAGTATTGATGGGATTAGTGCCGTGAATACGGATAAAACTTTTTAACCACTCTGGTGATTCTTGATTTTTGATATTAGAAATTTTGACCGACATAACTCGAGTAACAGTGTCAGTTTCAATTTTTATGGGTAAACCCTTCTGTCCTGCGGACATCTTCCCTTGATGAAGGGGAGAAGCTAAATTATTTAATTTTAAATTATAAAAAACGGCTAAATCACGAGCAATACCATAATAACCAAGACAATCTCCCCTGTTTACTTTAATATCTAAATCAAAAACAATTTCGTTTTCTACTTTTTCAAAATAATTAGTGAAATGACCAATCATAGTAAGATCATCTCGAAGTTGTTCTGGTGGAACTTTTAAATCTGGTAGAAATTTTTGCAAATGAGAATAAATTAGTTTCATAATTCGTTTGGTTTGTAGGCTAAATTGCCACCCATTAAAGTTCTAATATCTTTAATATTTTTTTGAGCCATAGTCCAACGATCAAGACCCATACCAAAAGCAAAGCCTGACCAAATTTTTGAGTCAATACCAGCAGCTTCTAAAACTTTTGGATGAATCATGCCAGATCCACCCATTTCAATCCAACCAGCATATTTACACAAAGGACAACCTTTGCCATGACATGAAAAACATTGCATGTCTGGACCAACACCTGGTTCAACTTCAGGATAATATTTACAACGATAACGAACCACAACATCTGGTCCATAAAGAGTTTTAAACATTAAATCAACAGTACCGATTAAATCTTTCATGGTAATATTTTTATCAACTACTACTGCTTGATATTGATGAAAGACAAAATGATTGGAGCGATTGACTTTTTCATTTCTAAAAACACTTCCTGGAAAAGCAGCTCTAATAGGTAAATTATCTTTTTTTTGTTGTAACAAATAGGCTTCTATAGCCGATGTTTGAGTGCGAAGTAAATATTCTGGTTCTTTTATATAAATACTATCCTGCATGTCGCGGGCGGGATGATTTGCTGGTACATTTAATCTGGCAAAATTAAATTCATCAGTGACAATTTCAGGACTATTGTAAACAGAAAAACCAAGTTTTTTAAAAACGGCGTTAAGTTGTCGTTCGGTTTGAGTAACTGGATGTAAATGACCTATTTTTGGAAGAGAAAAAAAATGATTTTCAGTTTTAATTGAATTTTTTTCTGTTTCTTGAATATTTTTTGATGATAATGCAGACTCTAATTCGTTTTTGAGTTGATTTAATTGTTGACCATATTCACGAGGATTAGTAGCGGTTTTTATTTGAGAAAATAATTTGTTTATTTCACCATTACGGCCTAGTATTTCAATACGAAGTTGTTCTAGACCTGAAGCCGAATTTACTTCTGATATCTTTTTGAGATATTCTGTTTTTATATTTTCTAAGGTTTGATCCATTGATTTATTTTACTAAAAATATTTAAAAAAGCTCCCTTTTTGGGGAGCTTGATTTTTTTAAAGCAAAAACTCCCCTATTTAGTTTCTAAAGAAAAATAAGAAAGTAATTGAGTTGATCATTATTTGATAGCTGATTCAACAACAGCTTTGAAATCTTCTGGATTATTAACAGCGAGATCAGATAAAATTTTTCTGTCGATAATGATATTTCTATTTTTAAGCATTTTGATGAAAGCAGAATATCTGATTTCAAAAGGTTTTAAGGCGGCATTAATACGAACTATCCAAAGTTGACGTAAATCACGTCGTTTAAGACGGCGACCAGCAAAAGCATATTTGCCAGAATGCATGACAGCCTCGTGGGCGACTTTATATCTTTTGTGGCGAGTCATCCAAAAACCCTTGGCAGCGCTAAGGACTTTTTTATGATGACTTCGTCTGACTGTTCCTGTTTTAACTCTCATGTTTAGTTGTTTAGTTAATTAGTAAGTAGTAAATAGTTAAAAATTATAATTTTCCGAGAAGTTTTTTAACTTTGATGGCAAAAGCGCCAATAACTTCGTGTTTACCTTTGATACGGCGAAGTTGTTTTTTACTCTTTTTACGGCGTAAATGTCGGTTAAATGAAGACATTCTTAAAACTTTACCGGTTTTAGTAATTTCAAAACGATTTGAAACCGATTTTTTGATTTTTCTTTTTGTACTTGCTTTTTTCATTTTAATTAGTAGCCTTCTTTTTTGAAGGAGTAAAAGTGATCATTAACCTTTTACCTATAAGACGTGCTTCTCCTTCTGGAGTAGCGAGATCCTGAAGATCAGTTTTAAATTTTTCAACAATGTTGGTACCAAATTCTTGGTGAGCCACTTGTCGACCTTGGAATTTTATACTTAATTTAACTTTATTTCCAGTAGCAAAAAATCTTTTGGCTTTGTCGACTCGAGTTTGATAATCATTTTGACCGATAAATGGGGTCATTTGAATCTCTTTTAATTCTCCACCTTTAATACCTTTTTTTTCAGCTTGAAGTTTTTTGGATTCTTGATACTTAAATTTAGAAAAACTAATTAACTTAACAACTGGTGGTTTGGCACTACCATTGACTTCGACTAAATCTAAACCAGTTTCCATAGATTGGTGACGAGCTTCACTTATACTAACAACACCAATTTGTTTACCTTGATCGTCTAAAAGACGAACTTCAGGTGCATTGATGTATTGGTTGATTTTATAAAACTTTTGATTTTGGGTTTTGTTTCTAAAACTACTCATATATATATTGCCTATTTTACCAAAATTAGATCATGGATAATAGATTGTAGATCGTTGGTTAAAATTATTTGCATAAATTAAGTGATTTTTTTGAGATTTGATCAACGAGTTTTTCAATAAATTCATTAAGTTGCATGACACCTAAATCTTGACCGTCTCTTTGACGGACGGAAATAGTATTGTTTTCAGCCTCTCTACCCCCAACAATAATCATATAAGGAATCTTTTCACCAGCAGCATTTCTGATTTTATTTTGCATAGTTTCGGCTTTATCGTCGATTTCAACCCGAATATTAATTTGTTGCAACTCTTCTTTTATTTTTTGAGCATATTCAAGTTGTTTATCAGTTATTGGAATAATCTTGATTTGGACTGGGGAAATCCAAACTGGAAAATTTCCGGCGAATTGCTCTATTAATATGCCCAAAAATCTTTCAAGCGAACCGGAAATGGCTCGATGAATAACAACTGGTCTTTCTTTTTCACCATTTTCATTAACAAAAGAAAGATCGAATCTTTCAGGTAAATTAAAATCGCATTGAATAGTAGCTAGTTGCCATTCTCGTTTAAGGGCATCCTTAAACATAAAGTCTAATTTTGGACCGTAAAAAGCGGCTTCGTCAATACCAATTTGATAAGGTAATTGATTTTTGTCACAAATATTTTTAAGAACTGATTCAGCTTTATTCCAAACTTCATCAGAACCTAAATATTTGCCTTTTGGTCCACGAACTGAAAGTCTGACCCAGTAATCTTTTAACATGTCAAAAGTAGTATAAAATTCTTTGACAATATCAATAATAATTGGAATTTCGGTTTCTAGCTGAGAAATACGACAAAATAGATGGCCGTCATCTTGAGTGATTGATCTTACCCTGGTTAGACCAGAAAGTTCTCCAGCTTTTTCATCACGATAAACAGTGGCTGGTTCAAAATAACGAATTGGCATATCACGATAACTGAATTGATTATCGGCAAAAATTTGCATATGATGAGGACAATTCATTGGTTTAAGATAAAAAACTTCATCTTTATCTTTGCCGTAAACTTTGAAAATATTGTCACCAAATTTTTCGGCATGACCAGAAGTTATATAAAGATTTTCTTTGGTAATATGAGGTGTCCAAACTTGAGAATAACCTTTGTTTTTGTGTAAGTCCCAAAGATATTTCTCTAATTCTTTTCTAATGATCATACCGTGAGGTTGAAGTAAAGGTAATCCAGCACCAACTAAATTAGAAATAGTAAATAATTTTAATTTTTGACCTAAAATACGGTGATCTCTTTTTTTAGCTTCTTCAATTAAATTTAAATATTCATCTAATTCTGGTTGAGATTCGAAAGCAGTGCCATAGACACGAGTAAGCATTTTGTTTTTTTCATCGCCATGCCAATAAGCACCGGCAATTGAAAGTAATTTAAAAGCTTTGATTTCACCTGTTGAAGATACGTGAGGTCCAGCACAAAGATCAACAAACTCTTCACCGGTCTTATAAATGGTAATAACTTCTCCCCTATTTTGAATAGAATCAAGCCATTCCATTTTGTAGGGATTGTCTTTAAACATTTTTTTGGCTTCTTCTAAACTAATTTCTTGTCTAACTATAGGTAAATTTTCTTTAATAATTTTTGCCATTTCAGCCTCTATAGTTGGAAAATCAATATCGCTGATTTTGAAATCACCAACTGGTTCAAAATCAAAATAAAAGCCATCGTCAGTGGCTGGACCCATAGCCATAATAAATTTATTAGGATAGAGTCGTTTGGCAGCTTGAGTTAAAACGTGTTCGGCTGAATGACGAATTGAGTAAAGTAAATCTGAATTTTTGGATGACATATTTTTAAAATTTTTTGGTTAATAAAGTAAAATACTGTTTTATTTTAACAGGAAAATTAGATCAGCCCAAAGAGGACATAGCCCTTTTTGGGCTATTTAGTCAAAAAATTTTTAGTACAAACAACACATTTCATTCTTGGTTGGAGTATAACATAAAAATTTGGCTATTATTAAGTAATGACAATATTTAAAAAACATTTTGAAAAATTGCTATTAATGGTGATTTTGTTAGTTGGAGTAGTGGTTAGACTAAAAGGTTTTAATGATTTACCGATCGATGCTCATCCGATGAGACAAACAGATACCGAGTGTGTGGCTTATTTTTTGTATACCGGAAAATCAAATTTTTTATATCCAAAATCATGTTTAATGAGACCAGTATCTAATATAGATGGATATTTCTTTCTAGAAGTGCCATTTTATGAAAAATTAATTGCAATAGGCTATAAGATTTTTGGAGTTAATTTTTGGGTAGCAAGATTATTAAATATCCTATTATATTTATCGGGATCGATATGTCTGTTTTTAATGATGAAAGGTTGGTGGAATAAAAAAATGGCGCTGTTGAGTGTATTAATTTTTAGTTTTATACCCGGAAGTATTTTTTTTGTAGGACATGCAATTCATCCTGATGCTATGGCTGTTAGTTTTATTTTTATTTCTTTATTTTTTGGTTGGAAGTATAAAGAAAAAGGGAAATTGTGGTATTTACTATTGTCAGGATTAATTTTGGGAATAAGTGTGGC
>CAZLAG010000023.1:0-8903 GCA_964557475.1 uncultured Gammaproteobacteria bacterium | reverse complement strand
GTTTTGAAAACTGGTGGGCGAAAGTCCGCATGGGTTCGAATCCTATACCCTCCGCAATATATATTCTTGTAAATTATTTTTTACACTGATTACCATAGACTGGAGAACACCCTATCTGACTACTAGATCTTTCACCTGAAATATCATCAATATGTTTTTCAAGAATTTGTTCAAGTTCATAAGCTTTTTGTGGATTTATTTGAATTAAATTCTTCTGTTCGTTAGGATCGTCATTTAAATTATAAAGTTCTTTATTGCCGTTCTCTAATGTTATTATCAGTTTCCAACCATCTTTAGTAGTAAGACTACGTTTAAAAGTAAACAGACGATAATCAGTCTCACTGAAAACATCATGAGCAACATTAACATCATTAGTAAGTACTGGAGTTAAATCAATTCCTTTTGTTTGATTAGGAACTGGATTTTTTATTTGTAAAAGATCAAGAATAGTTGGAAAAATATCCATAGTACTAACTAATTGATCTATTTTTTTACCTTGAGTTTGTCCAGGTTGATGAATTGCAAATAAAACATTTATTAATTCACTATAAAGTGTTGCACCGTGATCAATACTTTGATGCTCATAAAATTCAGTCCCATGGTCACTCATAAGAATAATAATGGAATTATCCATTAAACCCATCTGTTTAATTTGATCCATAAAATTTTTAAATTCAATATCCATGCGATTTATCTTCTCATCGTAGATAGCTCTCCAAAAAGATACATCTTCATCTGACATGTCTAAATGACCACCATTAGCAAGGGCTTTCTCTCTTAGTTCAGCCTGTTCTTCCTTACTACCAGTGTATTTACCATTATATGGATTACTAACATAACGATAATCAAAACCATTATTTGGAGTATGTTGACCATGAACATCATACCCATGTAAAAACAAAAAAAATGGTTTATCTTTATTTTGATTTAACCATTCAATCGCCTTTGGCATACTATTTTCAAATCCACCAAAAGTACCTGTAGTTTCATAATAAGTATCAAAACCTTGGCTAAAACCAAACTGGGGACCAACTCCAGCATCACCAGTAAAACCACCAGTTGAATAGCCATTATTTTTAAGAATTTCAGTAAAAGTTTTAACATTTGGAGATAATTCTTTTAAATTAGAAATAATTCCCTTTTGGGTTTCAATGTTAAAGTCAACATACTTATTAACTACTTTATGTTCTGAAGGATACATCGAAGTAAAAATAGACATATGAGTAGGAACTGTCCAAGACGAAGGGCTAATTGTTTTAGTAAAAACAGTTGATTGATTTAAAAGATTATCTAAATTAGGAGTCGTTTGTTTACTATAACCATATTCATTAAGATGTTTAGCTTGTAAACCATCAAAAGAAATCAAAATTAAATTATATTTTTTATTATTAAAATTACTTTTTGTTGAAAAATTATTAAAAATTTTAAAACCAACAAAACTTAAAAAAAATAAAAAAATAACAATTAAAAGAATTTTTATTCGTTTCATTTTTATTTTTTTTAACTTAGAATCTAATAACTGCTAATTAGTAACATTATATCCAAAAAAATGAGATGAAAAAAAAGTTGATTATTATCATTTCATTTTTAGTTTTAATTTTGGCGTTAATTTTTATAATTAAAAATCTTCTTTGGGAAAAAAATAATAAAACAAAAGAAATTAAACAAGAAAATAATTATGTATGTGACCATTGCAATATTCTTCTCATGGATATTGATATTTTTAGAGGAGATGAACTATCCTGTTTTGGTTATCCAAGAGAAACGACTCCAAATTTATGCAATTTTGCTAAAAAATCATTAGTTTTCAAGAATAATTTTTCAGCATCTTTTTTCACTTTACCAAGTATGTTTTCAACAGTCACCTCACTCTATCCAATTTTTCATAGGGTTAGAACAGTCACAGTAGATAAATTAGATAATAAAATTCCAACTTTGGCTGAAACTTTAAAAAAAAATGGTTATTACACAGTTTTTCTCGGTCCAGATTCGAAAAACTCAACTTTCTTAAGCAGTGAGAATAATGGATTAAAAGGTTATGACTTAGTCATAGATACAAACGAGGTTATGGATGTAATAAAAAAATTACCCAAAGATAAACCATGGTTTATACATAGCTATTATGGGGATTTACATATGCCCTATTTTGTCTCCAATAAAGAAAATATTCTAGATAAAACCATGATAGCTCCAAAAAAATTTCCTATAACTTTAGAGGATTCTTATAAAGAACTAAATATTTATATTAAAAACCACATGAATGATATTTTCACCGTCAAAGGTATAGAAAAATATAAAAATACTAAAAATTTAGGTATAGAACTTTATAAACTCGGAGGAACTAAAGATGAAGTGAAATATTTAAAAAATTTTTGGGACCCTATATTTACAAGTTATATAGAATCATTTGATAAAAAAAATAAATCAGATGTCGAATATGTAAGAATGATGTACGACTCTAATATTAGAATATTAGATGATAAATTAAAACAACTCTATGAGACATTTAGTTCAAAAACAGACACAATTACTGTTATGATGTCTGATCATGGTGAAAATTTTGGAGAACATGGTTATTTTTGTCATGCTAGTGATTTTCATCATTCATTATTTCATACTCCATTAATGATCTTTTCTCCTAAAATAACTGCCAAAGAAATAGAAGAAACCACAAGTAATATCGATATATTTCCAACTTTATTAGATATGGTAGGAATATCTCAAATTAAAAATCTTCAAGGTAAATCTCTATTAAAAGAAAATGGTAATAAAAAAATAGATAGTGATAACTTTTCCATAGGTGAATGTGCCACAGGAATCGCTATGTATAACGCCAATTGGACATATTATGTTCCATGGGATAGTCATGATAAAACTGGAGCAATGCTTTTCGATATTAAAAAAGATCCAGAAGAATTAAATAATGTAATTGACCAACATCCTGAATTAATAAAATCACTCTCTAAAAAATCTAACCTACTTCTTTATTACGAAAATTTATCCCAAAACACAATAACATCAAACTATTCAATTCCCATTGAATTAAGTCCAGAAAAAATTGAAAAACTTAAAAAACAAGAATATTTTTAATATTTAAAGGAGAGTTATCATTAATTAATGTCAAAGTTTATAAAAATCAAAAAAGATAAGAAAAAAATAATTACCTTATTGGTAATAATACTAATAATTATCATTTCTTTGATTTCATTTTTTATCATCAGAAATAGATCTAAAAATAGTCAACTCCCCTCTCAACCTCAAAACCAATCGGTTGTTGTTCAAGAAATTGATTGGACTACAGCCTCTAATTTAATTAAAAATTGTCAAATTCGAGTTATTTTTCAAGCCAAAACTTTACAGTTAAATCTTCGCGGTTTTGACAATCAACTCTATTACACTCTCGAGCCTAAATTCAATGATGTTGTTGACCTTGCCAAAAAAGTTCAAGGGCCTTGCGATATTATTCAAATTGTCACTGAATAGTTTTCAGTTTAGTTTAAGTGTTAAAATTAATAATCTAAGTGAACATTGCTTGTTATAAATTATTTTGGAGGCCAATTTATGAACATCAGAATCAAAGGTGTTAATTTAATAATTTCTTTCAAAGTCCGTCGTTTGATCAACGACAAATTTGTCACTAAATTAGATCAACTTATTCCTCAATTTAATAACGAACTCAAAACTGCTTCTCTTCATCTTGAAAAGAATAAAAAATACAAAAACTACATTGCCAAGTTTGATATGACTCTTCCTGGCCAAAAGAATTCTTTTCATGCCGAAGTTGAACATCCAGATTTAACTTCCACTATTACTAATCTTCGTGAAGCCATCGAAAAACAAATCAAAAAATACAAGCACGCCTAAGTTAGTAACTTATACTTGATAAACGCGATAAACTTGATAAACTATCAATCATGTCTAAATCTAAAAAAACACCTCGAATTTTGTTGGCTTTAGTTTGTTCAGTCTGTGGTGCCCAAAACTATCTTACTGAAAAAAATAAAACCAATACTCCTGACAAACTTAAATTTGTCAAATATTGTAAATGGTGTAAAAAACGTACTGAACACAAAGAATCTGCTAAACTAAAGTAATATGGTTGACACTAAAGTCAAAAAAACTGACGAAAAAATCGTTCCAGAAACTACAGTTCCGAAATTTAATAAACCAGATTTTCAAAATCTTGGTACCAGTAAATTTCGTCAAGTTTTTAAAGCTACTGGTCGTTTTCAAAGTATCAATCGTTCTCGTCGTTAAATCATCTTTTTACGAATCAGTTCGTTTATTCGATAAAGTTTTTGGACTCCATTCTCCAGATTAAAATAATGAAAGATATAAGGGATCAATAGTCCAATTAAAAATAAATCGACTACAAACAAGACTAAAACTGGATAAATCCACAAGAAAAGTGTCGTTAGAATAAACATCAATCCAAAAAATAAAGTCACCAATAAATGGATCAACCTTTCATGTTGCAAAAAATTAATTATCTCCAAATTTCTCTCTAGCACTAATTGCCAATTTCTCGAACTTTTTTTTAAAAGTAATTCAATTTCTTTTATATAGTTTTTCAAAAATTTTGTCATATCAAAGTTTATTGTTTTTCGTATTGTTGCAATTCATCGTATTTATATTCCAATTCAATCCCCACTTTTTTAAACATTTCTTCTGATTCAGATCCTGCGTGATATTTTCTTTCACAAACAATTCTTTTTATTCCACAATTGATCAATAGCATGGCACAAGTTCTGCATGGTGTCATTCGACAATAAACTGTTGCTCCATCAATCGAAACACCCAGTTTTGCTGCCTGACAAATTGCATTTTGTTCCGCATGGACTGTTCTAACACAATGTTCTGAGATTGATCCATCTTCATTAATCATTTTTTTGTACTGATGACCTACTTCATCACAATGAGGTAATCCCATTGGAGATCCAACATATCCAGTTACCAAAATTTGTTTATTTTTAACAATCACACAACCACTTCTACCTCGATCACAGGTAGCTCTCTTAGAAACTGCTTCCATTACCTCCATAAAATATTCATCCCAACTTGGTCTGATATATTCGGATACATTTATTTGATTTTTTTTGTCTAATTTTTTCATTATTTACTATTAATAATTTGTAATATTTTTTCGATTTTTTCATTTAATTCTTCCAATGAACCGTTATTAAAAATTACAAAATCAGCTCTTTTAATACATTCACTTAAGTTTTGTTTGTTTGGATCATTTGAAATCATTTCTCTTTGTTCATCAGTTAAAAATTTTTCAAAACTAATATCATCAGTCGAAGTACCTCGTGTTGAAATCCTTTCATATCTTATTTTTGGATCAGCATCCACAGCCAACAAAGTAAAATTACCTTTTTTTCTTAACGTTTCAATTTCTCCTACTGTTCTTAAACTTTCAATCACTGCATTATCTTCAGAATTTAAAGCTCTATTAAATAATTCCTCTGCAATAAACCCTGGCCCAAATTTCTCTCTTAAATCGTTAGCAACTGCCACCATACTGTCACGATTATTTTCCATTCCCCTCTTCTTTTCTATTTCTTCAATTAAAAAATTTCTGGCCGAGAAATGTTTAAATTTTTTATTTTTGATTAAATAATCTACTACAGTACCTTTTCCAGCCCCTATCGTTCCTGTAATTCCAATTATTATCATTCTGAATTCAATTTATCATCAATTTGGCTTCAAAACAATCTATCATTTTGTGTAGGTTTACCTTGCCGAAGTTTAGAAACGAAGTGCAGGTCCGCCAGGAGTCGAACCTGGAAAAGCAGTTTTGGAGACTGCTGTGATACCATTTCACCACAGACCTAAAGTAAAGAATTTTACCCTAAAAACAAGACTAATTCAAAGTTAAGATTTTTTTGACTCCAACTAAAATATCTTTTGGGGTTTTCGCTATAAAATCTGCTCCATTTTCTCTAAGCCTTTTTGTCTCATGCACTCCCCAACCAACTCCAATAGCTTTTATTTTTACTTCTTCGGCTTCTTTCACATCACCAATTGTATCAGTTACTATTAAAGTCTCACTTGGTTTAATTTTATATTTCTCTAAAATCATTTCCATTTTTTTTACTTTACTTCTATGAGTCTCTCGAGCCATTATTTCAATAAAATATTTTTTCAAATCATGTTTTGTTAAAAAATCTTTGATTGCCTTCTCAGAACCAGATGATATTATCACTATTTTATAATTCATTAAATTTATTTTTTGCAATACTTCTCTAATTCCATCGACTGGTAACAAATCATTTAAACCGACTTTATATTCTTCAAAAAATTTAATCTGTGTTTCTTCCTCAACCAAATACGAATCAATTCCTTGGTAGACATTACCCTCAAACCAAGATTGCCATCGAGAATATTCTAAGTTAACATCCCACCCTTTATTTATTGCAAAAGAAATTCCGATACTATCTACAATCACCCCATCAAAATCAAACATGATTATTTTATTTTTCTTCATAAGAATCTATTTTCTCTAGTAACTTTTGAACTCTAATCTTATCAAAAAATTTATCTAAAAACATTTTTTCTAAAAATTTTCGTCCTATATCTATCCCAAAACCAACTAAAAATATCGTTGTTGTAACTAGAATTAAATAAATTCCAAAATAATTAAAATTAGCATAGTTTTTAATCTTAAACACATCATTCCACAACCAATAACGAATTGGACCATCATGAAACAAATAAATTCCTAAAGTTGTTGAGGCTAATAAATTTATTATCTTATTATCTTTTATTTCTAAATTTTTAAAAAACAAAAATAATGATATTGACCAAACCAACATTAAAATTGAATTTGGTCGCCAAAAATAATTAGTACTTATACCCAGTATATTAATCAAATTAATCAATAATATTGGTAAGAGTATTAATAGAGTTGAACTCAAGAAAAAGAGATTGCTTCTTTTAAAATTATCAAAGGTCTTTGGTGGATATTTTTTTATATAAGCACCAATCAAAAACATAATCACTCCCCAAATAAACCGATTATAATATATAAATCCTTCTGTTTCGTTTAATTTTAAACCAAATATTGTTGGCCAAATAGACCAAATAAATAAAGATAAACCTAGAAATATTTTAAACTGTTTCTCCGTTAAAACAGATATCAACTTTTTTAATATTGGAGAAAATAAATAAATCAAAACATAAACTGTTAAAAACCAATAAGCTTCTTTTAAAATCGGAAAAAATGTTTTTGGTAACCACCAATTAATTGCTATTCCAGTAGAATCACCAAATATTTTCAAAAATAAAATCCCTAATAATATATAAAAACTTGCTTCTAAAGAAATTTTTATTACCTTCATCCACTTAAAATTACTTTCCAACAAAAAATATCCCGAAATTAACATAAAACAATTCACTCCCAATTGACCCAACATATCCAAAAAATCAATCAAAATTTTATTAAAACTTAAACCCATATAGCCTATTCCACCATGCCAAACTGAATGATACAAAATAATGCACGTTATACTTACAATCCTCAACAATTCAAAATTTGATTTTCTATTACTTAATTTCACTTAAATCTCCATTTATAATTTTTGGGCAAAATCCACCTATCTCATCCGCCAAAATTCCTTCAGGAATTGGATTATACATAAAAATTTTTTTATTCAATCTAAAAGCATCATACATTTCTATAAAAGTCGCTCCACCAACATAATTTTTATAATCACCCTTATCAAAGTTTAAAACTAAAACAGCATCATTTAATTCTACTGACTTTAAACTTTTTTCAAACATTGTTGATTTCCATTCAGCTCTGTCTTTTTCACTTACAGCTCTAATTCTATCCTCTAATCCACCATCACGATAAGTATTTGGAAAAGTCAATTCATGACCTAATTCTCTCAATTTCTCCTCTATTGGAGGAATTAAAGAATAAAATCTTTTACTACAAATCAAAAAAATTTTCATTGTGGACCCAAGGGGACTCGAACCCCTGACCTTCCCCATGCCATGGGGACGCGCTACCAACTACGCTATGGGCCCTTTCAGGTTACATATTCTATCAAAAATTTTTTTATGCTACCATGTAGCTAGTCAATCAAATTAAAAGTTTATTTTTCATAAATTTATGATAAAAAAAGCTGTTATTGCCGCTGCAGGTCGCGGAACTCGTTTTCTTCCCGTTGTTAAAACATATCCAAAAGAACTTATTGCTGTCTTAGAAAAACCAAATATCCAATATCTAGTCGAAGAAGCTATCGGAGCAGGTGTTACTGAAATAGCTATAGTTCATCGAACCGGTGAAGATTCTATTGAAAAATATTTCACTCCAGACCAAGATCTTGAAAATTATCTTATCAAAAATAACAAACTCAATTATTTAGATAGTCTTAAAAACATTTGGTCAAAAGCCAAAATTACTTTTATAGCTCAACCACTTGATCTTCCTTATGGTAACGGTTCTCCCCTTTTGGCTGCCAAAGAATTTATCGATGGTCAAGATTTTATCTATATGTTTGGTGATGATTTAACTCTTGAACCAACTCCTGGTCAATTTTTATCAAGAATGGTAACTACTTTTGAAAAGTACCATCCAGCTGAAATTATTGCCGTTAAAGATGTTGGCCGCGAGGAAATTGTTCGTTATGGATCGGCTCAATATATGGAAGACGCACAATACCCAAACCGTATCAGTGCTATGCTAGAAAAACTTCCAGCCGATCAGGCTCCTTCCACTTTTGCCCAAGGTGGCCGCTTCGTTGTTTCTACTAAAGTCATTTCTATTTTGGAATCACAAGAACTTTCTCGTGACAATGAGCTTTGGTTTGCCGATGCTAGTAATACTATGGCCAAAAATAACGTCGTTATGACTCAAGCTTTTGAAGGTGAAGAAGATTGGGTTACCACCGGTGATC
>CAZLAG010000022.1:0-9056 GCA_964557475.1 uncultured Gammaproteobacteria bacterium | reverse complement strand
TTCAACTTCCAGAAGATAAAATTGGTGAAGTTATTGGTAGTGGTGGTAAAACTATTAAAGCCTTAATGGAAAAATATCAAGTTCAAATTGATATTGATGATTTTGGTGCTGCTTCAATCTCTGCTCAAGATCAAAAAGCTATTGAAGATGCTGCTTACGAAATTGAATCAATGATTAAAGAAGTTCAAGTTGGTGAAGAATATGATGCTGTTGTCACTAGAGTTGAGAACTATGGTGCCTTTGCTGAATTTTTACCAGGTAGAGAAGCTTTAATTCACGTTTCTGAATTGTCAGGTGGCTTTTTATCCGATCCTTCGACAGTTATTAAGGTTGGAGATAAGTTAAAAGTAAAAATCGCTGGTTTCAATGATAATCATCAAATAAAATTAAGTGCTCCAGAATTTAAAGCCGCTCATCCAGGTCAACCTCGTGAAGCTGGTTCTGATAATCGAGCTCAGTTTGATCGACGTCCACAATTTGGTAAATTCGATTCCAGAATGGGTGATCGTCGTCCCCGTCGCTAAGCTATAATTAATTAATGTCAAAAACTATTCCAAAATGGGTCGGTATTAGTGGTAGTTGGCGTTTTACCAGTCCACAAATCGAAAATGATGTTCGAACTGAAGTTCAAAAAATAATTTCTAGTGGTAATGGCATTGTTACTGGTGGTGCTTTAAACGTTGATTATCAAGCTACTGATGAGGTTTTAATTTCTGGCAAATTAAATCAATTAAAAATTTTTTTGCCTGTTAGCTTAGATCTTTTTATAGTTCATTATCAAAAACGAGCCATTGAGGGAATTGTCACTCAAAAACAAGCCAAAGATGTTATTAAACAATTAAAAACTATTAAAAAAATAAATCCTATTAGTATTATCGAAAATTTAACAGAAAAAAATGTTGACAAAGATTCTTATTATCGTCGAAATTCAGAAGTTGTTAATGCCTCCGATGAATTATTAGCTTTTCAAGTTAATCAAAGTCAGGGGACTCAAGATACTATCGATAAGGCCAAAGCTAAGGGAATTCCCGTCAAAGTATTTTCTTACCAAATTGACGTTCAATAGTTTATACTTTTATTATGGATACTGTATTAACAACTGCCAAGGCAATTGAAAATTTAAAAGAAAAAGTCGAATCAGTAAAATTACCGGAAAATTTGGTAAAAAATTTAGAAGAAATTTTTTCTCAATTAACCATCAATTCTCAGAACGAACAAACTTTTTGGACTAATTATCAAATTGCCGCCAAATATATTGATTATTTAATTAAAGTTCCTTGGTTTAATGAAACTCAGGATATTTTAGATGTTCAATACGCTAAAGAAAAATTAGATACTAACCATTATGGTCTAGAATCAATTAAAGAAAGAATTTTAGAGTATGTTTCTGTTTTGTCTTTACAAAAAACTCGTCACCCTGATCAAAGACTAAAATCACCAGTTTTACTTTTTGTCGGTTTAGCTGGTACTGGTAAAACTACTATGGCCAAATCAATCGCTGATGTTTTTGGTCGACAATTAATTAGAATTCCTTTTGGAGGTTTAGGAGATCCACTTTATCTTCGTGGTCAAGCTCGAACCTATCCAAATGCCGAACCAGGTCAGATTATTAAAGGTATTATTAGATCTCAAAGTCGCAATCCAGTAATTTTATTGGATGAAATTGATCGTATTGCCGATGATGCTCTCAATACTATTATGGGAGTTCTGGTCGAAATTTTAGATCCAGAACAAAATCATGAATTTATTGATCATTATCTTGATTATCCGGTTGATCTTTCTGAGGCTATTTTTTGTGCCACTTGCAACAACACTAGTCGTATTGCTACTGCTGTTATGGATCGTTTGGAAGTCATTCAAATGCCATCATATACCGATGAAGAAAAGATTCATATTGGTCGAGAATATCTTCTTCCACGAGCTTTGGTTGATTCTGGACTCACTTCTACTGAAATTCAAATATCACCCGATATCTGGCAACAAGTTATTAGACCGTTAGGTTTTGATGCCGGTGTTCGTACATTACAAAGAAACATCGATGGACTTTGTCGAAAAGTTGCCAAATTAATTGTTGAAGGCAAAGTTAAACAATTAGTCCTAGATGAATCAAATATCAAAACCTTTTTACCTCAATGGTAAGTTACTTAAATTAAAATTATGTTTAAAAAAAATATTATAAAACCCGTAGACCAGTTTATTGGTCTAGCAAATCCTGTTAGAGAATTTAAATCAAATCGTGATTCTATTAGAATCAGTTCTTTAGGAGGTTTTGGCGATGTCACCCAAAATATGTTCGTTTACGAATATATCCCCAATGGTGATACCTCCAAAAGCCAAATTATTATTGTTGATTGTGGTGTTGGATTTCCTGAAGAAGATGCTTTTGGTGTCGATCTTCAGATTCCTGATACTCATTATTTAGAAGATAAAAAAGACCGAATATTAGGTATTTTTATCACTCATGGTCACGAAGATCATATTGGAGCAGTTAGATTTATTCTTCCAATTTTGGGACAAAATATTCCTGTGTTTGCTCCTAGTCTTGCTGCTGCATTTATTGAATCTCGTTTATTTGAAATTAATCAAAAAGCCAATCTTCATATTTACGAAGACGGAATCCCAATAAGTCGTGGTCCTTTTATTGTTGATCCTATTAGAGTTACTCATTCAATTCCAGACACTTTTCATTTTGCTATTACTACTCCAATCGGTGTTTTTTATCATGGGTCTGATTTTAAATTTGATGTTTTTCCACTCGACGGCAAAGCTGCTGATTTAAATCATATTGCTCGAATTGGTGATAAAAAAGTTATTGCTCTCATGTCTGATAGTTTAGGTTCTGATCATGAAGGTTGGTCCCCATCAGAAAGTTCTATTGCTGAAAATTTTAAACATGAAATAGTTTCTGCCAAAGGTAGGGTATTTGTTACTTCTATTTCCAGCAATATTATTCGTTGGTCACAAGCTATTGAATATGCCAAAAGTGTTGGTCGAAAAGTAGTTATTGTTGGTTTTTCTGTCGATAAAGCTATTAAAATTGCTAAGGATTTAAGTTATCTCAAACTTGATGACTCCGACATTATACCACCAGAAAGAGTCAAAAATTTCCCCGATAATAAGCTAATTTTCTTAGTTGCTGGTTTTGCTGGTCAACCAGATTCAGCTCTTAGTAAAATGGTTATGGGTAAGCACCGAGTCAAAATTAAATCCGGTGATAAAGTTATTTTTTCCTCACCAGATTATATTCCAGGTACAACTTCCAATATTTATTCTATGATTGATATCTTGTCAAAAATGGGAGCCGAAGTTGTTTATGGAGAAAAAGAAGAACTTCATGTTTCTGGTCATGGTTATCAAAAAGAACATGCTATTTTAATAAGTTTACTAAAACCAAAATATTTATTACCAATCGGTGGAAATTTCCGTCATCTAAAAAATTATCAATCCATAGCTCAAAAACTTGGATATACTCAAGACAAAGTTATTTTGCCTGACTTTGATGCCTCAGTTACTTTTCATAATGATGGGACTTTTGATACTAATAATCATCTCGCTTTGCGAAAAATATTAATTGATGGATTTGGTATCGGTGATGTCGGTACTACTGTTTTAAGAGACCGAAAACTATTAGCTGAAGATGGAATGTTCTCAGTTGTTTTACTAGTCAATAAAACTACTGGTCAATTGGAAAAAGATCCTGTTGTCTTAAGTCGTGGTTTTGTTTTTGTCAAAGAAAATACTGATCTAATCAACTATTTAAAACAAGAAATAGCCAATAAGTTTAGAGAAACTACCAGTACACCGGCAAATTTTGATTTTATTCGTGAAGAAGTCCAGGCTCACATTGAAGAAATCATCAAAGAAAAAACCGGTAGGCAACCAATGGTTTTACCCTTAGTTATCGAGGTATAACTTAGGTTATAATAAGCCATGCGATACTCACAACTTTTCGGTAAAACTAGCAAGACAGTTACCAATCAAGCCACTGCTGTCAGTCATAAATTATTGCTTCAGGGTGGTTTTATTCGTCAGCTTGCTGCTGGTCGATATACTCTTTTACCTTTGGGTTTTAGAGTAGCCAAAAAAGTCGAAGATGTTATTCGAAAAGAAGTCGAAAAAACTGGAGCTCAAGAATTAATTGTTCCAACACTTCACCCTTTGGAAATTTGGCAAAAAGCTAATCGAGATAAAAAATTTGGTTCCGCCATGATGAAAGTAGTCGATCGAAATGGGGCTGAATTTACTCTTGGAGCTACCGCTGAAGTTATTATGTTGGATTTAGTTGATCAATTTAAACCAACATACAAAGATCTTCCTATAAATATTTACCAATTTTCTCAAAAATTTAGAGATGAAGCTCGTCCAAATGGTGGTTTATTACGAGTTCGCGAGTTTGTCATGAAAGATGCTTATTCTTTTCATGAAAATGAGGAAAGTTTGAAAGTAACTTTTAATCAATATAAAAAAGCTTATGAAGATATTGCTAAAAATCTTGATTTAAATGTTATTCCTGTTGAAGCTGATAGTGGTGCTATTGGTGGTCAACAATCATACGAATTTATGGTGGAAACAGGAGTAGGTGAAGATACTATTGCCAAATGTTCTTGTGGTTATGTTGCTAACTTAGAAAAAGCCGAATTTATTAAAGATAATGTTAATCTCGATGAAAAAGAATTACCTCTAGAAGAAGTCGAAGCAATTAGAGGTAATACTATGGAAGACGGCGTTAATTTGCATCATAAACCTTTAAATTTACAGATCAAAGATGTCGTTTTTGTTGATGATCAGGGTCGTTTTATTTTGGCCATTATTCGGGGTGATTATTCTGTTAATGAAGTTAAACTTCAAAATTTAACTGGTTCAAATGAGTTTCGTCACGCTACCGATGAAGAAATTCGTGAATATCTTGGTTCGGAACCAGGTTTTATTTCTCCAGTTGGTATCAAAGATAATCTTAAAAAAGGTACTAAATTTGTTTTAGTTGCTGATGATTCTCTTAAAACTATCAAAAATGCTTATGGTGGATCAAACAAAAAAAATCTTGATTTAATTAATGTCAATATTGATCGCGATTATCAAGCAGATATTATTGGTGATATTGCTCAAGCTGAAGATGGCTTCTTTTGTCCAAAATGCAAAAAATGGCAATTAAAATTTACTAAAGCTATTGAGTTTGGTCATATTTTTAATATCGGATATGTTTATAGTGATCCGATGGATATTAATTTTGTTGACGCAAAAGGTGCTTTAAAAAAGATTTATATGGGTTCATATGGAATTGGTGTTGGTCGAGCTTTAGCTACTATTATCGAAACACATCATGATGAAAAAGGGATTATTTGGCCAGAAAGTATCGCCCCATATCAAATTCATTTGATAGGTTTAGATTTATTTGATGAAAATATCAAAAAACAAGCCGAAGATCTTTATCAAAAATTATTGGACAAAAATATTGAAGTTTTGTTTGACGATCGAGATGATGTTTCTGCTGGAGCCAAATTTGCTGATGCTGATTTAATTGGTATTCCTACAAGATTAGTGATTAGTAAACGTAGTCTTGAAAATGGGGGAGTTGAATCTAAAAAGAGGACTGAAGCTAAAAGTGAAATTATTTCCATAAATTCACTTTAATACTTAATACCGACTTAAAAATACTATATACTCTATTCATGGCTAAACGCGGTCGCAAAAAAAAACACATTTTACCTAGTCTTAGTCTTAAACCAGAGACTATTCGAACTATATTCTTTATCTTCTTTTTGATTTTAACCGTAATTTCCGTATTTTCATTTCTTCAAACAGGTCCAATTCCTACCAGTTTTAATCTAATTTTAGTCAATTATTTTGGTCTTGGAGCCGCTTTAGTTCCTTTACTTTTATTTTTAGCCGCTTTCCTTTTTGCCAAAATAAAATCACCTCTAAAAGATCTAAATGTTTTTTTAGGTTTTTTGATCATGTTTATTTCTTTAATTGGATTGGTCAGGCAAGGTATTGTTGGTCAATTTTTTTCAGAACAATTATTTTCTCTTTTTGGTAAAGTTGCCACAGTTTTCATTTTTACCTTTTTGTTTATCGTTGGTTTTGTAATTTTATTCGATACTTCCATTGCTCAAGTGATTAAATTTTTTGTCTCTGTTTTTAATTTTATAAAAAAATACACCGTTGGTAATGCTAAAAAAATCAAAGAAAAGACTTCAAAACCAGGAATCTTTCAATCACAATTATCACTTTTGAATAAAAATGATAAACCAAAAGATATTAAAGAAATTAAAGACAATAACGATCCAAATGTGGTTAATGTTGCTCCTGTTTTTAAACCAGCTGATCCATTTTCTACCAAAGCTTTAAGTTCATCAGAAAATCAAATTTGGGAATATCCATCGCTTTCGATTTTTGATAATACACCAGGAGCCAAAGCCGACAGAGGAGATGTTCGTAAAAATGCCCAAACTATCGAACAAACTCTCGATTCTTTTGGTATTACAGCTCGAGTTGCTGAAGTTAACGATAGCCCTTCGGTCACTCAATATGCTCTTGAAGTTGCTCTTGGTACTAAATTAGCCAAAATTGTTAGTTTAAGTAATGATCTTGCCATGGCTTTGGCTGCTCCAGGAGGTATGATCCGTGTTGAAGCTCCAATTCCTGGTCGATCTTTAGTTGGTATCGAAGTTCCAAATCGATCTCTTGAAGTTGTTCCGATTCGAAGAATGATGGAATCAGATGCTATGAAAAATGCCAAAAACAAAATTACTGTACCACTTGGTCTTGATGTTGCTGGTAATCCCAAAGTTGCTGATATTGCCAAAATGCCTCATGTACTTATTGCTGGTCAAACTGGATCTGGAAAATCAGTTTGTGTTAATTCTTGGATTACTAGTATTCTTTTTCGAGCCTCTCCAGATGAAGTTAGAATGATTATGGTTGATCCAAAACGAGTTGAACTAACTCCATATAATGGTATTCCACATCTTTTAATCCCTGTCATTGTTGAACCAGAAAAAGTTATATCAGCCTTAAAATGGGCAGTTTCAGAAATGGAACGTCGTTATAAAACTTTCACTGAAGTTGGTGCTAAAAATATTGAAAGTTATAATAATCTTTCTGGTTTTCAATCAATGCCTTATATTTTAATATTTATCGATGAGTTAGCCGAAATAATGTTATTTTCTCCAGCAGAAGTTGAAGATAATGTTTGTCGTATTGCTCAAATGGCTCGTGCTGTTGGTATTCATTTAATTTTAGCTACTCAACGTCCATCAGTTAACGTTATCACTGGTTTAATCAAAGCCAATATTCCAACTCGTTTATCATTTGCTGTGGCTTCAGTTACTGATTCTCGAGTTATCTTAGATTCTCCAGGAGCCGAAAAATTATTAGGCAAAGGAGATATGCTCTATATGCCACCAGATTTAGCTAAACCAGTTCGTATTCAGGGCTGTTTTGTTTCCGACAAAGAACTTAATTTATTAATTGATTTTCTAAAAACTCAAAAAACTACTGATTATGACGAACAAATTCTCAACCAACCAGTATCTGGTGGCCATGGTGCCAAAAATTCTCCAGCCACAAGTGGTGCCATCGAGGATAAAGATCCTATGTTCGATGATGCTGTAAAGCTGGTTCAAGATTCAGGTAAAGCTTCATCTTCATTAATGCAACGTCGTCTTAAGCTTGGTTATGCTCGGGCTGCTCGGGTTTTAGATCAACTAGAACAAGCTGGTATTGTTGGCCCAGCCAATGGAGCTAAACCTAGAGAAATTTTAATTGCTCACAATACTACTTCCGATACCGAAAACTAATTATGATGCGTGCTTCTGCTTTACTCAAGAATACTCGTCTCGATAAAGACTTAGATTTAACTGAAATTTCAAAAAAATTAAAAATACCTGAAAAAAGTTTGATGGCTATTGAAAATGAAGATATCCCTAATTTTCCGCAGGAACCATACTGCTCTTTAATTGTTAAAGATTATGCTGATTTTCTAGGGTTAAATGGTTCAAATATTCTTTGTCTTTTTCGCCGCGATTTTGAACAGAAGAAAAAAAACAAAAATAGTTCTAATAGATTGTTAAGTTTTACTCCACAATTTACTTTTAAAATTTCTATCATTATTATCCTTATTTTATTTTCGTTTTATTTAGTTTTTGAATATGTTAAATTCAATCAACCACCAAAATTGAAAGTGAATTGGCCACTTGATACTGTTCTTACTAATTCCAATATTGATATCACTGGTACCACAGATATCGAATCTACTATTAGAATCAACGATGATTTAATAATTGTCGATAATCAGGGAAATTTTGATAAAAAAATTGATTTAACAGAAGGTGATAATAAAATAAGTATTGAGTCAAAATCTCCCAGTGGCAAAGTAACACATGAAGAGAAAATAATTAAATATTCTCCTTAATTTGAAAAATAGTTTATACTGATTATATGGATATAACTCAAATAGCAATCATTGTCAGTTTATTTTTAATTACTACCATAATTGTTATTGCTGGTATTTGGTTGATTTTAATTTTAAAAGAATTAAAAAGCACTCTCAAAAAGGCTGATTTAATTTTAGATGATACCAAAACGATTACTTCAGCAGTAGCTGAACCAGTTTCTTCTATCTCTGAATTTGTTCGGGGATTTAAAAACGGTGTCTCTTTATTCAATAATTTATTTAAAAAGAAAAACTAAATAAATGAGTAAATGTTCTTCTGAAAACTCAAATTCTAGTTTTGTTTTTGGTCTAATTATCGGTGCCATTATTGGAGCTGTTATTGCTATTGTCATTTATCGTCAAAACAAAGGCAAGATTTTTGATGATCTTCAACAAAAATTAGAAAAGTTTTTCAAAAATCTTTTAAAACAAGATGTATCTGTCACAACTAAACCTAAAAAAAATAAAATCGTTGCCGTCTCTATTCCTAAAGTTGAAACACCAATTTCACCACCTCCAATAACTTTTGTCCGTAAACCCGCCCCCAAAACCTTCATCAAACCAAAAAAGTAAGGATTCTTCCTTTTTTGTTATAATTCATCTTATGAAAGCTCGTGATTTA
>CAZLAG010000021.1:0-9113 GCA_964557475.1 uncultured Gammaproteobacteria bacterium | reverse complement strand
AAATATATTAATCCATGAAAAAATTGACTAACATCTCACTTCTTCTTCTCACCAAAAACGAATCGGAAAATTTGAAAAAGAATTTTAAGTGGTTAGATGAATGTAAAACTATTAATGAAATAATTGTTGTCGATGATAATTCAACCGACAATACTATTGAAATTGCCAAAAGTTTAGCCACAAAAAAAAGATCTGTTCAAGTTTTTAATAGGGAATTGGCTGGCGATTTTTCTGCTCAACGTAATTTTGCTATTTCCAAGACTACTAATAATTTAGTTTTTTGGCTTGATGCTGATGAATACCCAAGTAAAAAATTAATCAGATTTTTAAATCATATCGACAAACATCAATATAAAAATTATTCATTTAAACGTCAAGATATTTTTCTAGGATATACGCTTAAATACGGTGAAACAGCTTATTTGAAATTCACTCGATTATTTAATAAAAAATACGGAATGTTTAAAGGTAAGGTTCATGAAAATTGGGTATCTACAAAAAATACTAGAGAAACCCAATTCATCATTCATCATATTTCTCATAAAACTTTAAAATCTTTTATTGAAAAAATTGATTTTTATTCCACTATTAGGTCACAAGAGTTGTTTAACCAAAAAAAATCCACCAATATTTTTGAAATTATTTTCTTTCCAATTGGAAAATTCCTTCAAAATTACATTTTCAGATTAGGTTTCTTAGATGAAACTCCCGGAATTATTATGGCTCTCTGCCTTAGTTTCCACGTCTTTTTAAATAAATCCAAGCTATGGCATTTATCTCAACAATAGTTTTTATATTTTCTATCTTTTCTTTTTTTATCGGTCAAATATATCGAGTAAATTTTTTTAGCACTTCTTTCCCTTTAATTGACGTAAGTATAATTTTATTATTTTTGATAAATCTTTACTCACATTTTAAAAATAAAGATTTAAAAATTAATAATAAATATTTTTTATATTTTTTAATTTTTGCTTGGATTAGTCTTTTAATTAATTTATTTAGATATCAAATCAATTCTTTAAACCCTATTTTTTATCTAATTCGTTTAACTTGTCTTCTATCTTTTTTCATTCTTCCTGTAAATATTGAAAATAAATTTAAAAAGATATTTTACATATCAATCATTGCTAATATTATTTTTGGTTTTATTCAATATTTCTTTTGGCCAGATTTTACCTACTTTGATTCTCTTAATTGGGATCCACATTTGTATCGATTAGTCAGCACTTTTTTTGATCCTACTTTTACTGGTCTAATTTATTTATTTTTTATTATTAAAACTTTTTTGGATAAAAAAATACCTTATCGAATACCACTATTAATTATTAGTTATATTGCCATGGCTCTGACTTACAGTCGTTCCACTTATTTGGCGTTTTTAATTGCTTTTATTTTTATAGCCAAACATTTCAAAAAATTTTATATATTATTATTTAGTTTTGGAATAATGCTTTTAACCATACTTCTTCTACCAAGACTTTCAGGAGAGGGGACTAAATTAGAAAGAACTTCTTCTATCACAGCCAAAATCAAAAATTACCAAGAAGCTTTAATAGTATTCAAAAAATCTCCACTAATTGGTATAGGCTACAACAATATTCCCTTTATTAGGAATATAAAAATACCCAATTCTCACGCTAATTCTGGTTTCGATGGCAGCCTAGCTACAATTTTTGTTTCAACTGGGTTGATTGGAGGAATTTTATTTTTACTTGGATTAAAAATATTATTCAAAAAACTATCACTACTTCAAAAAATCATGTTTGTTGTTATTCTTTTTCATTCTATTTTCGCTAATTCTTTACTCTATCCCTGGATATTAATTTCTTTAATCTTTTTTTAAAGACTATAAGTAATTGTTATTTTTGATTTTGATTCATTTCCAGCGATATCTCTAGCTACAACTTCAAGTTCATTTTTACCCATATTCAATTGTATTTTTAATTTAAACTTTCCAGTGTCATCAACTACAGCCAATTTACCATTAATGGTTACGTTTGCTCCTTTTTCTGTTTCACCAACAATATCAAAATCTGCATAGTCTACAGTTAATTCCTTTTCCGTTGGATTAGTAAGTTTTAATTCTGGAATTTTATTATCGTAGGAAATCACCATTGGAACGGAACCATCACTCGAACCAGCATTTTTACTATTAGCAATAGCACTAAAACTATTATCACCCTCTTCTAATGATATGTCTTTAAAAACAAAATCGCCATTTTCTGTGACTTGTGTCTTACCAATTGAAATTTCATTTTTATATAATTCAACTTCCACACCAGATTCAGAAAAGCCATTGATAGAAATGGTGGCACTATTTGTTGCTTCATAAGGAAGAACTAATCTAGGGGCTAATGGTGGAACAGCTTTTTCTTCCAAATTATCATTTTTTTTAGTATTTCCCAAAAACACAGAAAACTTTACTAGCAAAGGTAACCCAAATAATATTACTAATATAATAACTAAAATTGTCAAAAACCCCATAAAGACAGTCTTTTTAGTTACTGTTTCTTCATTTCGACGAGCCAGTCTTGATCTTTTAAATTCGGCCATAATATTACTTATTGTATCAATTTATTGAGCCGATAGGTAGAGTCGAACTACCATTGACGGTTTACGAAACCGCAGTTCTACCGTTGAACTATATCGGCAAGAGGTAAGGATAGATATTTTATCAAAAATATTAATGATCTAATACATTAATATTTACTACTCCTTTTGTACCAACGAGAGTTGCCTTAAAATTTCCACTATTTTTATACATATGAGTATTTATTGTATTTGAAGTACAATTATTTTTTTCTAAACAATCAGAACTTGTTAATTGTTCTACTCCGTCACCAAAATTTATTTTATAATAACCTGGGGTAAGATTAGTAGCAGAAAAACTTACCAATAATGGTGCCCTACCAGACATCGGAGATACTGTAAAAGTTGCCTGTTTTTGTGACAATGTTGGAGTTGGTGGTAATGGACAAGTTATTGTTCTTTGTGTTGGGGGACTTATTGTATTAGAAAGTGCCTGAACCCACCAAGTAAATGTTTGACCTGGCGCAAGTGAATGTGAATAATAATTTGTTGTAAGATTTTCTGCAATAATATCCCACGATGACGTTTTTGGACAATACCACTTCTCTTTACAAGTTGAACCATTATCATTACTAGTGTCATTTATATATACAGAATATTTCGACGCACCAGTTACAAAAGACCATCTAAAGATTGCATTTCCGTTAGTATCACATCGTGCAGATAAATTTTCAGGAGCTGCAAGTGTTGGAAATGGTGAAGGTGATATATTTGTAATAGATGGAGGTGTCAGTACGATTTTTGATTCAATGTGCACCTTTTGACGAACAAGATCACGATCCATGTCGCTATTAGTTTTTACATAATAAAGATATGGATTTTGATTGGTATTTTCAAAATTTCTACTTGTATCAGTCGGATCTAATAAGGATAAAGCGATATATCCAGAAGGTAAACCTTGAATTTGAACTGGGTTACTCCAATTAATAAGATCTGATGAAACCATAGAAACATTTGCTCTTTTATCTGTTTTTGAATCGTATACATTAACCAAAAGTATGTATTTTTTTAGATATGTATTATACGTAAGAGATTGTGGTTCTTCAAAAGTTAATGTTGAAGCTCTATTTAAAACTGGTTTACATTTTGCCTGAGTAGAAGAATCCCAACCATTATTAGTTAACTTTTCCCACATAGAAGCTTTTGTAATGTCTTTTGACCTCATCAAACAAATTCCAGTTTCAGTCGAATATCCCACCGGGTCTGCTATTGTGCGATATAACGAATAATAATATGAATCTTTATGAACAATATTGCTTGGAAGATAAGCACCATACTGCGTATAATTTTTAGGATCACATTTAAATGAAGAATTCCACATTGTAGGGCTCACCCATACTTTATAATCTTTTTCATGTTGATATGTTGCACCTTTATTATGAGAAACAACTTGTGTTAAGGCATTTACCCAACCATTAACTTGATTTGATTGTAAACATTTTGAATCAGATAAATATCCATACCACTCACTGTGCACCAAACCAATTACATTAGTACCATCAAGAGTATATGGAGATACTATCCAATCATGAAATTTTGCATTTGACTGAACAATGTCCTCTTTAGAACGCATAATCTGTTTACAATCCCTGGTTGTTGTATTTAAATTTGGTCCTACAAAACGATAACCAACATAATGTGTCGAAATAAGATTAACTACTCCATCTGAATCACGAAATGCTCGCGCTGGAGTATCAGGAATATCAAGATATTCACAAGCTTGATTAGAATAATCAAACACTGTTTCAATTGGTCCAGTTAGTGTGACCGAAGCTGATATTGAAGGTATATCTAAAATATTCGAAGCGTGTGAGCGTGTGTCATTAGTCGATTTATTGGAAACAAATATCATTACCAATAAACCAATAGAAACTAAAACAAAAGTAAAAAAAATAGATACAATTTTAGTTAATTTGTGTTTCAAATGTAGATTTAATATATATAATATTTACTAGAAGTATATTAGAAACTCACAAAATAATGTTAAGTCAAATGAGCGGCTAAAGGGAATCGAACTCTCGACTTATCCTTGGGAAGGATACGTTTTACCACTAAACTATAGCCGCACAATTTATTCTAACATGCAAGCTATTTCAAACTTGGGATCATCAAAGTCATACCAATTTCCAAACCATTTGGATTATTTATTTTAGATTTATTAGTTTGCCAAATTTTGACCCATTGATAACCATCACCATAAATTCTTACTGCTATTTTCCATAAACTATCACCTCTAACCACTTTATATTCATTATTAACCAAAGCAATATTATTACTTTCTTTAGCTACATTTACCTTAGAGATAGTTTCTTTATCTATTATTTTTGACAAGATTAATTTCTGACCCACTTCGATATTACCTGGATTTTTTATATGATTTTCCTTTGCAATTTGACTCCATTTATAACCATCATTATATTTAGCTTCTGCTATTTTCCATAAACTATCACCCTTTTTAACCACATATTCATCAGAATTATTTACTTCATTAATCTTTTGACTTAATTCAACATCCGTTGAGCCAGGAATAGTTATATTACCTTTTTTTCTTTGAAAAAAATTAAAAATTAGCCCAACTACTACAGCTACAATTACTAAACCCAAAAACATACTCACAATTTCTTCCGTAGATTTAAAATATTTTCTTTTAAGTCGCTTCAAATTCATATTATTGATAATAATAATAAACTATAACTAATTATCAATTTACACCTTTATTCCTCTAATTTCAATATTTTCTACTATAAATTCATCCATTTTTCCAACAAATTTACGCATATTTTCCGCAAACGCTATTAGTAAATCCTTATTTAACCTATAAATTCTTTGTTTTCCCATAACTTTAAAATCGACTAATTTTGCTTTTCTTAAAATTGATAAATGGTTAGATAAAGTTGATTGTCCAATATTGTCAAAACTTTTTAAAAGTTCATTCACAGATAGATTATCGTTACTATTTAATAAAGTAATTATTTTTCTTCTGTTAATATCAGCTAATGCTTTGAATATTTTATCCATATAACCTATTATATCGATAATCATCAATATAATCAAAACCCAACTTCTCCTTGATTATTTAAATAAATTAAGGCAAAATAAACCACTTATGAAAAACTTTGACAATAAACAAGAAAAAAGCTTAGTACTAATTAAACCAGATGGTGTCCAAAGAGGACTTATAGGAGAGTCTATTAAAAGATATGAACAATCTGGTCTAAAATTAGTCGCTATTAAGATGGCACTTCCTACTAAAAAACTTGCTTTAGATCATTATTCAGTTGATCCTGAATGGGCTTTAAAAACTGGAACTAAATCAATTGAAGCATGGAAAGCTAAAGGTTTAACCCCTCCAACAAGTGATCCAGTTGAATTAGCTGAAGGAGTTAGAAAACAATTAGTTAGTTTTCTTAGTAGTGGTCCTGTTGTCGCTATGATTTGGCAAGGTATGAATGCTATTGGTGTTATTCGTAAAATTACTGGTGGTACTGAACCACTTACTTCAGTTCCTGGTACAATTCGTGGCGATTATACTATTGATTCTTATCGAGCTGCTGATGTTGATAAACGTGCTGTTAGAAACATCATTCACGCATCTGGATCAGTTGAAGAAGCTGATAAAGAAATTGCTTTATGGTTTAAACCTGAAGAGATTGTGTCCTACCGATTGATCTCAGAAGCAATCATCTACGATGTCAACCTTGACGGAATTCTAGAATAAAACTATTCTAGTTTAATGAAATTTCTCAAAAATATTTTTACCATCACAGTATTTTTGGTGGCTTTTTTAGTATTACCAAAGTCAACAATAAACGCAACCGAATCTCAATCTACCAAAGCTACCATCATCAATATTCTCGAAGAAAAACAAATTACTGTCATGGGGGTCAATCAACTCTATCAAAAATTAGAGTTAGAATTGGATTCAAACCACCAAAAAATAATTATCGAAAATGGAAATCAAGCTCTTGCTAATATCGTCAAATATAGCCGCAACGATCGAGTTATCGTTACTAACGATAGTATCGATGATATTCCACAATATTCAATTACTGATTTTATTCGTACCGACAGTTTAGTTTTATTGTCTATTATTTTTTTATTTTTTCTAATTTTTATCGCCAAATGGAAAGGCATTTCGTCTATTTTAGGAATGGCTTTTACTTTTATTATTATTTTTGTTTATATTTTGCCACAAATATCTGCTGGTAATAATCCCATTTTAATTGCTATTTTTGGTTCTTTAATTATTATTCCTTTTTCTTTTTATTTAACTCACGGCCTTAATAAAAAAACCACCATCGCCGTAATAAGCTCCATTTTTTCTCTCATTATTACTATTTTTTTAGGATCAATTTTTATCAAAATCGGACACTTAACTGGTCTTTCGTCTGAAGAAGCTGGAATGTTATCTCTTAGTCAGTCATATTTAAACATGAAAGGAATTCTTCTGGCTGGAATTATTCTCGGAACCTTAGGTGTCTTAGATGATATTACAATTGCTCAAACAGCTGTAGTCGAAGAACTTTCACATACCGGTAAATATTCAAAAAGTCTTGATCTTTACAATCATTCTATGTCTGTTGGCAGAGACCATATTGCTTCTATGGTGAACACGTTAATTTTGGCTTATGCTGGTGCATCACTACCACTTTTATTAATGTTCATCGATAACCCACATCCTTTTTCAGAGATTGTAAACATAGAAATGATTTCAGAAGAAATTATTCGAACTCTAATTGGTAGTATTGGTTTAATATTAGCCGTCCCCATAACCACTTTTCTTGCCACCAATATTTACTCTAAAAATAAACAAAAAAAATCAACTTGGTGATATTCTTAGATAATGAATTGGTTTATTTATACACTTTTAGGTGCATTTACTGCTTCTCTGACAACCATATTTGCCAAAATTGGGATGAAAGATGTCAGTTCTAGTTTGGCCACTGCCATTAGAACCACGGTTGCTCTTATTTTTATTTGGGGAGTTGTCCTTTTTAGGGGTACCATCAAACAAACTTTATCTATTCCTCATTCTTCTTTGTTACCACTAATTCTTTGTGGTATTTCATCAGGCTTCTCTCTTCTTTTTTATTATAAAGCTTTACAACTTGGCAGTGCCTCTCAAGTTGCACCTCTTGATAAACTAAGTTTATTAATAACTATTATTCTAGCTATTTTTATTTTAAAAGAAAAAGTTTCTCTTTCAATTATTTTTGGAGCTGTTTTAATGTCTCTTGGTGCTATTCTTATTGGCTTGGGAAAATAAATTAATCAAATGTTGGTGTTATAATCGGTTTACCCCGAAAAGCGATAGCGTTTTTCAAAAAAAATAAAAAGTACATTGAAAGGAGAGAGCAACAATGAACATGGAATTGAAAGCTAGAGTTGAGAATGCCACGACAGTAGTTAGTCTGGTAGGTCTTATCCCAGAAGCTTGCGATTGGGGAGAAGAGGGTATCAATCTTCTTTACAATCAAGTCAAAAAAGTTGCCGACACTATCGACAACCAAACTGATGCTGACAACCTATTCAGTAACTTTGTAACTCATTCAAGAATCGTATCTGAACAAAACTTTGGTCTTGAGTATTATCTCTACCGAAAACTCAATCGTTTTAGTGTTTGCCTACCTTAAAGCTCCACTCCTCAACAAATGTTTGGCATCTACGCCGTATAAAAACCATATACGGCGTTCTCTTTATAAAAAACCCAAAACATTTGATAGATTTTGATAGTAAAAGTAATACTTCTATATTGAAAACGTAAATAAAACGCAATATAATCCATATTATCGGTTTAAAATTAAAAAAATGACAAATTGGAAAGAAGAAATTAGAGGTTATTATAATCAACAAGTCGAACAAAGCAGACAAGAACAACTAAGAACTCAAATTGCAGACGAACAACAACGCATCGAAGGTGAAAGATTACATCTAGAGCACTACAGAACTGTAGTTCTACCTGAATTCGAAATATTAGATCAATTAAATGTTTCCACCTCTCTTTTAGAAATAAGAGATCAAATATGGAGATGTGGAGAAGTACATAGAAATCCAACCCAAAAACTACAACCACCATATGAATCTCATGCTACTTACACATTGGAAAGCTTACCATACTATACAATGTCTAGTGATGTTGATAATTACAATATATATAAATATACAAAATATATAAAAGTATCTACTAATCTACAAAAAATAACTTTATCGACAAACATGGGTCAATTTCCATCTCCAGAAATTGAATTAGCAACCAATGGCTATCAAGCTAGAAAAGAATGGTTAAGACAACAACTTATTATTGGATGTACTTTTAAAAGACCAAGTCTTGAACCTAATATAGATGATCGTATAAGAAAATACTGGTATACAATGAAACAACTTTACGAAGAATATCCAGAAACAAGACCACCACGAACCTTTTTAGATAAACTATTAGGATTATTATAAAAATCACCTAGAATAGGGGATTAATTACTTGGCGGACTGTATAGAGTAATGTTGAAACGTTTTTAAAATTAATT
>CAZLAG010000020.1:0-9773 GCA_964557475.1 uncultured Gammaproteobacteria bacterium | reverse complement strand
TTAGAATTTAATATATCTTTTGGCCCCAATCCAACTGGCCAAAAGACCAATGAAGGCACCTAATAAGACTTCAGAAACAAGCATTAAGGCATAAAATGAAGTGTCATAGCTGATAAATTCAACAGGCTGAAAAAATGAATTAATTGATTGACGAAGAATAATGACAAAAGAAAAAGTAATTATTGAACCGATTAAACTACCAAAAACACCATAGAATAATCCTTCTAATAAAAATGGTTTTTTGACATATAAATGTGACGCTCCCAAAAGACGACTGATACGAATTTCTTCTTTTCGATTGGTAATTTTCATACCAACTATAATAAAAATAGTAAAAAAGGAAATAAAACTGATTACTAAAGTAACAGCAATACCAGTACGACGAATGATATTGGTCCAATCCAATAATGAATTAATAATATCTTTTTGATAAATAACTTCATCAATAACATCATTTTTAGCAGCATAATTTTGGTAAATTTGTTCAAGAGTATTAGGATTGGAAACGGTCACTTCAAACGAAGCGGGTAAAATGCTAGCAGTAACCATCTCGGTTAACATAGGATTATCTTTATTCTCCTGTTTATATATTTCTAAAGCCTTATCTTTGGAAATATATTTAATTTCTTTGATACCTGAGTATGATGAAAGATCTTTTTGAATATTATCAATAGCATTAGTATCAAGTCCGTCTTTAATAAAAAGAGTAATTTCTGGTTTTGTCTCAAAATAAGTTAAAACACCGGAAAGACCAAAATTAACGACAATAAATACAGAAATGACTAAAAAACTAAAAATCATAACCAAAATAGCAGTAAAACTTTGAAAAGGTGATCGACGAATATGATGCCAAGTAGTTTTAAGCGTGCTCATGTTTTTTAGAAGAATAAATAATTTTTTTAGAAGTCTTTGTAGGGTCTTTTTTTATTTCTCCATTTACTATTTCTATTTTTCTTTTACCTAGAGCTTCGACTATTTCATAATTATGAGTGGTCATAATTATTGTTGTCTTATTTTTTTGATTAATATCTTTTAGAAGCTTGACTAAGTTCCAAGAATTTTCTGGATCAAGATTGCCGGTAGGTTCATCAGCTAAAATTACTTCTGGTTTTATAGCTAAACTACGAGCAAGAGCTGCTCTTTGAAGCTCCCCACCAGAAAGCTGAGAAGGGAAAAGAAAACGACGACTTTCAAGACCAACCTGGTTGATAACTTCATCAATTCTTTCTTGAATCTTTTCTTTTGGATAGGAAACAATATCCAATACAAGAGCAATATTCTCTTCAACTGATTTATCAAAAATAAGTTGATAATCTTGAAAGATAACACCAATTTTACGTCTAATTTGATTTATTTGTTCCTTGGTTCCTTTGGCTGTATCAATATCGTCAATAAAAATTTGACCAGAAGTAGGTTTTAATTGATTTAGAATTAATTTCAAAATGGTTGATTTACCAGCACCGGAATGGCCGACAATAAAAACAAAATCTCCTTGATCAACTTTAAAACTAATGTCTTTGAGAGCATGTATAAGACCAAAACTTTTATCTACATTATCAAAAACAATTTTCATTTTATTCTAGAATTTTTATATTACCGACATCCAAAAACCAAGCAACTTTTGTTGATGAATTGGTTTGTCCAGTAACTTGAACTTTTTTACCAACAAATAAATTAAGGTCTATTGTTGAAGAAGTTAAAGCCACAGTCTGAGAATCACCACCATCACGTTTTAAAATATGGGTTCCGACTCCATTTAATCCACCGTCAACTATTGTTCCAGTAGCAGAATCTGTAAAAGATTTATCGGTTTCACCATAAAGTACACCAACTTTTAAAGAAGTATTATCGGTAATAGAATTTGTTTCGGAAGATTCTAAATCAGATAAAGAAACAGTTGTTTTGGTAGGCCAAAATCGAGAAATCCAAAATCCAGCAGTGATTCCAAAAATAACAATAATAGCAATAATAATTTTGGTGTTTTTATTATTGTTTGTTTGAGAGACAAAAGTGTCTTGAGGAGATAAATTTGGTATATCCATTATTAAATTTAAAATCTAATAATTCAGTATAGCAAATCAGATGTTAGATCGTAGATGTTAGATCGTCGACTCTTGAATAAATTTTTGAAGTGACTGATATTTTTCATCTGAAGGAAGATATACCCATTGTGAGTTGGTGAATTTAGTTGGATGATAAATAAGACCTTCTTTTTGAGTATCCCCTATTTTAATTTCAATTTTATTTAGACTAAGATTTGACAAACCAGAATTAATAGCAGAAAAAGTTTGAAATACTTGAACATCGTTAATATCTTTTACAATTTCTTGATCCCAAAGTTTGTATAAACCAATTAGTTGATCTTTGTTTGGAATAAATGAGTTAGATTTTATTTTGGAAATAATGGCTTCTAATAAAAGTTGTTGGCGATGAATCCTACCAATGTCAGTACCACCTTGAGCAGCAGTCTCGGCTCCATGACGAGATCTGACAAACTCGGTAATATTTGATTCATCAAGATGAAGTGGTCCTGTTTTGAATTCAACCGTTTTATATATTGGAATAGAAGCAGATGGACTAGCAATATAATCAGGATTAGGATATTTTTTATCAATAAAACCAATATCTAAATTTAAATCCACACCGCCGATTAATTTAACAAAATTTATTAAATTATTGGTATTTACAACTAAAACATGATCAATGTTTTGACCAGTTATATACTTAAAATTGTCTTTAATATAGGCAAATTTATCAGATTCTTTTAAAGATAAAGGATAGATTTGATTAATTTTGGCATTGATATTGTATGACCACAAATCTCTTGGAAGTGAGATGGTATTTATTTTAAATGTTTTTAAATTTAGAGAAACAAACATAATAGTGTCTGTGGTTTGGGTTACTTCTAAACTATCGTTTCTTTCGTCTAATCCTAATACAATAAAATTTATTTTATCTTGAGACAAATAGGGATTTTTGCCTGACGCTTGATATATAGTTTTGACTAGATAATTAGCAGATTTACCAATACTTCTGGAAATTTCAAATGAAGAATTCAATACAATTAAAATTAAAACTAAAAAAAATATTAAAAAACTAGAAATAATAAATTTAAAAAATCGATGCATATTTTATAATTTTAATTCAGCTTCAATAAATTGGTCAAGATCACCATCTAATACCCCAACAGTATCAGAAGTTTCGTATCTGGTTCTTAAATCTTTGACCATTTTATATGGATGAAGCACATAAGATCTAATTTGATGTCCCCATCCGGCAATAATATTATCACCTTTGATATCTTTTTTTTCTTGATTTTGTTTGTCTTCTTCGATTAACCAAAGTTTAGAGGTCAACATTTGTAGAGCAAGTTCTCGATTTTGCTCTTGACCTCGTTGGCTTTGACAACTGACTGCAATTCCAGTGGGTTTGTGAACTAAACGAACGGCAGTAGAAACTTTATTAACATTTTGACCACCATTACCACCAGAACGAAAAGCTGAAAATTCTATTTCTGATTCGGGAATTTTAAAATCTGAAGAAAAATCTAAAATTGGCACAACTTCAACTTTAGCAAATGATGTTTGTCGAAGTTGATCTGCATTAAATGGAGAAAGTCGAACTAATCGATGAACACCAGCTTCTTTTTTGAGATAACCATAAGCAAATGGTTGAGTTACTTTAAATGAAACAGATTTTATACCAGCTTCTTCACCGGGAATAAAATCAACAACTTCATACCTCCAGCCTTTTCGTTCAAAAAACCGAAGATACATGCGATGAAGCATTGAAGCCCAATCCATAGCTTCAGTGCCACCTTGACCAGAATGAATTGAAAGAACAGTATTTTTACTGTCATATTTACCCGAAAGATAGGTTGTTAATTCTAACTCATTTATTTGTTTTTGAAGATGAATAATATTTTTTTCTACTTCTATTTCTAATGAGGGATCAAGTTCTGTTTCGAGAAGAGTTTGAAACTCTTCAATTGAATTAATTTCACTATCAATTTCTTTAATTATATTTATGGTTTTTTGAATTTCGGCTATCTGTTGAAGAATTTCTTGAGCTTGAGATTGATCGTCCCAAAGATTGGGATCTTCGGCTTTTTTCTGCAACTCTGTTAAATTAATTTGTTTTTGATCAAATTTGAGTTTTTCTTTAAGAAAGATAAATTTTGTTTTAATATCGCTAATATCGGTCATATCAATTTTGATCAATGTTTTTAATTATATTATCGGAAACGTTTTTAACGATCATTTTTTGAATTTCTTTTATTTGTTTACTAGGAAAACCATTTAATTGATTTTGAATTGATATTATTGTTTGGTTTTCTTTAATATGTTCTATTTGATAACGACTGTTTTCAGGTAATTTACTATAAATATTTTGTAAAAATTGGGGTAAAAAAGTATTTTTTGTTTCTTCATCTATGGCTAGAGTACTATCAATAGTGGAAGAAAATGAATTATTTTTTTGAGAGATAAAATAATTAATAGAAAAATAGATAATTAACGAAAAAATTAGTAAACGAAGAAAAACACCAAAAGTAAAGTGAAATTCTTTTTTTTTGGCCATTATTTAATTTTTTGTTCAAGAAAATCAATTATTGGAGTATCTCCTTGAATACATTTTTTATTTTGAGGATCAAAACCTACAGGTACACCAATGCCTCCATTAGTTACTATGTCTGAACAGTATTGTTTGGCAGTGTTGATTAAATCAGTTCGATTTTGGTCATTATAATAAATTTCTTTATAATTAATTTTTAATTTTTTGTCTGCATTATTTTTATCTAACCAATCTTCGACATTTTTACAATGAGGACAGCCGTTACCCCAATAAAAAACTAAATCTGGATTATCATAAACAGGATTATCTTTGTAAATATCGGCATTAGAAGAATTAATGGCGTTGTCAGTTTTGACAGGTGTTACTGTTTTTGGTGGAATTGATAAAAGTTTGTATACACCAAATAGTACTGAAACAACTACAATTAATACAATTATTTTTTTCAACATTTTATTTGGTAGTAGTAACAACGTCTAATATTTTGTCGCCAATTTTGATTTTATCTAAAACATCAAGGCCAGAAACAACTTCACCAAAATTTACATAATCGCCAGTTAAATGTTGACAACCTTCGGTAGTAAAACAAATAAAAAACTGGCTATCATTACTGATTTCTATATTGCCACCCCTAGCTAAACCGATAGTTCCCCTTTTAAAAGGAAGATTGTTTATTTCAGATTTGATATTACCACCACCTGTACCATTACCTAACGGATCACCGCCCTGAGCCATAAAACCTGGAATAACTCGATGAAAAGTTAAGTTTTTATAGAATCCAGATTCGGCTTTTGAAATAAAGTTAGCGACAGTTTTTGGAGCAACATCCGAATAAAGTTTTAAAACAATTTCTCCGTCTTTAGTTTTGATGGCAACATAATTATTATTTTCTTTTTTAGATGATGGAGTTGGACTGGTCATATTATTGCTGGTAGGAATGATATTTTCCTCTAAATTAATATTAGTTGGAAGTGGTGTTTTTTTAGTACCACATCCTGAAAGGACAAAGGCAGAAAAAATAATTAGAAATAATTTAATTGATTTTTTCATGAGTTTATTTTAACAAAATAAGTATCCTTTTAGAACCAGTATTAATATCTTCTTTATTTTTTGAATCCGGAAAGTCATGAATGCTATTTATTAATAATGTATATGAATACTTAAAATAAGCACCTGATTTAGTACCAACATCATGGACAATAAACTGATTTTTAGGGTCATCGTAACCTAAAATAGTTAAATTATGATAATAAGGCCCACCGTTAGTAAAATGTTTATTTTCTTGATAAAGAATTTTGCCATTAGCAGGTGCTATTACGGGAATATTTTGAGAAATATATTTTTTAATATCTTCAATTGTAGGATTATCAATTATTCTTGTTTTAAAACCTAGATATTTTTGGGATACTAATGCCATTTGATCGACATTCATATCATGAGTAAATGCCAGACTATTTTCAAAATCAATCATTTTTAAAATATCATCTCTAATAATAGAAGTATCTGGATTTTGATTTTTATAAAAATAATTAACTGTTAAAAGAGCAGCTTCTTCACAAGCATCTTGCCAAGGCTGATCCCAGTTTTGTTCTGGTGATTGAGGAATAAAAGTTGTTTTTATAAGGTGTTTATTTGGTAAACCATTTTCTAAAATTTTTGAAGGTTTTGGAACTATAGTTTCTTGTATATTTTCAACATTATTTTTAACTTCAGTAATTTTGTTTTCAATTTTTGAAGAAATAAAAATATTTTTCTTGAAAAGAAATAGTAAAAAACCTAAAATAATAATTAGAAAAACACCGATTTTTTTGAACATTATTTATTATAGCTGTTTTTATAAATAGAGCCTAATTATTGATTAATATCGATCTTGTAGTAGAATATGCGAATGCCTAATTTGACTGATATCAGAAATGTTGCCGTTATTGCCCATGTAGACCATGGTAAAACTACTTTGGTAGATGCACTATTGAAACAAACTCACACTTTTAGAGACAATCAAAATGAAATGTCGATGGATAGAATTATGGATAGTAATGACTTGGAAAGAGAAAAAGGAATTACAATTTTGTCTAAAAATACATCGGTATTTTACAAAAACACTAAGATAAATATTGTTGATACTCCTGGTCACGCTGATTTTGGAGGAGAAGTAGAACGTGTGTTAAATATGGTAGACGGAGTTTTGTTAATAGTGGATGCAGCTGAGGGTCCTTTATCTCAAACAAAATTTGTATTAAAAAGAGCTTTGGAAAACAAATTGAAAGTTATTTTGATTATTAATAAAATTGACCGAAAAGATCAACAGGTTAAAAAAGTTTTAGCTGATACTGAAAATTTATTTTTGTCTTTAGTAGACGATCCAGAATTACTCGATTTTCCAACTATTTATTGTATTGGTAGAGATGGTAAAGCTTTTATGGAAATGCCAGAAGATATGGAAAAAGAAGCTGATATTAGTCCTGTATTTGAACAAATTTTAAAGACTGTTCCAAATGCAGTTAAAGATATTGATGCCCCATTTCAAATGTTAGTGTCTAATTTTGAAAAAAATGAATATTTAGGTAAATTGGCTGTGGGAAGAATTAATAAAGGGAAAATTTATAAAGGTATGTCAGTATCTTTGGTTAGTTCTGATCAAAAAACTAAAGGAAATTTTAAAGTTGAAAGAATGTATGTTAATGAAGGAATTACAAAAGTCGAAGTAAATGAAGCCGGATCAGGAGAAATAGTTTATTTAGCAGGAATATCAGCTATTGAAATTGGTCAAACATTGACAGATATTAATTGTCAGGTAGCCATGCCAACAATTGAAATTACTCCACCAACTCTTAAAGCAAGTTTTGGGCCAAATACTGGAATTTTTGCTAAGGATGAAGCCAGATTTTTGACTAGCCGTGAACTTAAAGTTCGTTTAAACGAAGAAGTGGAAACTAATTTAGGTTTAAAAATTGAAGACGATCCAAATGATAGCATCAGAGTATTAGTATCTGGCCGTGGTGAATTACATTTAGCCATATTAATCGAAAAATTACGACGTGAAGGTTATGCTATGGAAGTAGGTAAACCAGAAGTAATTTTAAAAACTATTGATGGTAAAGTTTACGAACCATTTAATGAAATGATTATTATTACTCCAGAAGAATATGTGGGGACTGTAACTGCTGAATTGGGTAAAAGAAAAGGAGAAATGTTGGATATGACAACTGATGACAAAACTGGAACCAGAATGACTTATAAAATTAGTGAGAAAAATGGTTTGGGATTACGTAATGCTTTAGTTTCTTCAACTAAAGGAACAGTTTCGATTAATACCCTATTTTTGGGTTACGAACCAAAACAAGAAGAAAATAAAAAAGAAAGAAACGGAGTTATGATTGCCTTCGAAACTGGAAAAGCTTTGTCTTTTGGTTTGGATTTAGCTCAAAAAAGAGGTACAAATTTTATTGACCCTAACGAACAAGTTTATGAAGGTCAAATAGTTGGTTTAAGACCATTAGAAGGAGATTTGGAAATTAATATTTGTAAAGGTAAACATTTAACTAATACTCGTTCGGCTGGAAATGACGATAATATCGTGTTGGCTCCAGCAGTAAAATATTCGATAGAAGAATCTTTGGATTTTATTAATAGTGATGAATTGATTGATGTAACCCCAAAGAAAATCAGATTGCGTAAGAAAATATTATCTAAAGTAGACCGAATTAGATCTGAGAGAAAGAATCGTTAATTTTTCTGGCAATTAATTCCATTTCTTCTTTTGTTTGTTTGACAATTAAGTCTGTGTCGATTCCATGAGTGTGTTGATCATGATCAAAACGAGGAATAATGCGAATATGAGCATGAGGAATTTCATAACCTAAAGTGAGAAATGAAACAGCATTTGCCCCAACTATAGGAATAGTTTTTATAGCTATTTTTTTGGCTATTTCAAAATATTGACCAAATTCTGGAACATCAACCACCCAACGATAATGTTTCTTGGGAATAAGTAAAGAATTACCTGGATTTAGAGGATTAATATCCAAAAAACCCAAAAAATTATCATCTTCATAAACTTTAAAAGCTGGAATTTCCCCTTTTACAATTTTGCAAAATATACAATCATCCATAATTATTTATCAATTTTGGGATAAAGTTTTTTGATAATTCCTAATAAGAATTCAGTTGCCTCTGGGATTGATTTGTTACTAATAGTAGCCCCAGCAGCTGCTTTATGACCACCACCACTACCAGTGGCGGCAGCAATTTTTGATAGATCATATTTTTCTGAATCTCTAGTTCTAAAATTTACTCTGACATTTCCTGGCTGAAATTCAATCATAGTCATAGCAATATCCCAACCAACTACAGATTTGAGCATATTAGTGACGTCTGAATAACCATTGAGTGTATTGATATCAATATGATTTTTTTGAATATCTTCACTGGAAATAGAAGCAATGGCAATATGGTCAGAACAATAATTTTTTACAGAAGAAAGAAGATATGAAAAAAGTTTTATACGATCAGGTTGGTCATTGTTTTCAATTCCAAAAATTAATTTCGGGAAATTTGGATAAATCTTTGCAAGTTTACTGGCAATGTCAAATATTTTATAAGTAGGATTAAAGTATTTAAAAGCACCGGTATCGGTATAAATACCAATAAAAAGTCCAGCTGCCATATTTTTGTCGACTTTTATTTTTTGATTTTGTAAAAGATCATAAATTACCTGACAAGTTGAAGAATGTTTGGGCAAGACAAGATTTATTTGAGCAAATTTTTCACTACTTTGATGATGGTCGATAATAATTGTTTTTAATTTTTTTGGAAAAGTGATTTTACCAAGTCGAGATATCTGGCTAGGAGATGATGAATCAAGAATTAAAAAAAGATCAAACTGATTTAAATCAATTTGAAAAATATTTTTTGGAGTAATCTTTTCGGTTCCTGGTATAGTTTTTAAATTGGGTGGTAATTCTGAATCACCTTGAATAAGACAAACATTTTTACCCATTTTTTTTAAGACATAATAAAGAGCTAAATTTGAACCAACCGAATCAGCATCTGGACCAGCATGAATTGTTAAAAGAATATTATTAGCACGATTAACTTCCTTCCAAATCTTTTTACCGACAATTTTTAGATTCATAATTTATTTTAACCAAATTTTGGATAACAACATTGTTTATATTTTTTACCTGAACCACAAGGACAAGGAT
>CAZLAG010000019.1:0-9990 GCA_964557475.1 uncultured Gammaproteobacteria bacterium | reverse complement strand
AATCGGTAAAATTGATAGCCTCTTTTTTTTGATAAAAAAATAAGTTATACTTTCCGGTACTTTAGAGTCTATAGCTCAGTTGGTTAGAGCGCTTCGTTGACATCGAAGAGGTCAGAGGTTCGAGTCCTCTTAGACTCACTTTTTGGATAAATATCTCGAGATAGTAAGGGTTTTGTGTAGTCTGGATCTGAAATTATTGATTTTATTGATGGAGGAGTATCGCTACTAAACAATCTAGCTCTACTCAATATACCGGTACTGTCGTAAAAAGCTAAAAAATTTTCTGATGGTATTTGTTGAAAATCACTTTTTGGTATGTAATACGTAAATTCTGATTCTGGTGGGTTCATTTTATCTTTTAAATTATTAATTTTTTAATTAGCGGAGCGAGAGGCGGAATGTTCGCCACTTAATAAATATTGTTCTCCCCCACTCTTTTTATTTTTGGCTTTATTCCAAAAAGCATTTTTGCGGGATTTTTTAGCGTTAAAACTTTCTAGCCAAACTTGAGCTTCGGAAACATTTTTTCGATAATTAATAATAAAGGTTTTGAGTCGAGTAAGAAAGTTAATCTGATATTCACTAAAATCGGTTATGTTTTGATCAACAGCTTTTTCGATATCAGTTACTTCTGAACTTAAATCTTGAGCTTCTTGAACTAGTTTTTTTATTTCTAATCTAAGATCTTCGATCTCTTGTTTGATTTCTTGGGTATGTTGGTTAACAAAAACAGTTTGTTCTTGTTTTATTGATTGGGATAAAAATTCCCGATTCCAATTTATTGGTTTTTCTTTTTGATTAAAATTAACGCTTTCGCCTGGGGATAGAGTTCCTGATGAATTATCTTTTTTGCCAAAAATAATGGAAGAATCTTTTATAACTTCGCCATTACTCTGTCTAATAATTTTATTTTTTGAATTAGGTTTTTGTCCAAAACCACCTGCCATGGCTGGATTATACCAGAAAATCTTTACTTTTTGAGGAATTCGAGTACTTTTTGTTGGATAAGAAGATAATTAACCATATTTATATTTTGAAGAAGGGCTGGGTTTTTGTCAGTAAGAGCTTTTATTTCTTCTGGAGTTACTTCAAGTTTTTGATCAACTGATATTTTTTGAATAGCTAAATTTATGGTCCATTCTTCAGTGATTTTTTTCTTGAGATTCTCCTGATATTCGGCAATAGTAGTTTTTTGATTAGTCAAATATTGCTCAACGGTAATACCGGCTTGTTGAGTTTGTTCAATTAAATGAGAGAGTTGGTGTTGGACATCAGAATCAATTAACATGTCTGGTAAATCAACTTTAGCTGAAGAAATTAAAGATTTAACAATTTCTTCAGTCTTTTGGTTTTCGTCGGTAGCTTTTGAATCGGTTTTGATTTTATTAATTTTTTCTAAATAATCTTTGGCTAAAGTAATTTCTGGGAGTTCACAAGCAGTGATTTCAATATCCCAATCTTGATCAAAACCAGTAACTTGTTTGTTAAATTTAACTTGTGGTTGGATAATTGGTTTTAATTTATTTTCGTCAATAATTTCACCGTATTTTTGAGAAATTATTTTAGAAGCAACTTCTTCAAATAGTTTTTCAAAAGAAATTTCTTTTTCAACAACATCTAGAGGTGCTTTGCCTTTTCTAAATCCTTTGGTTTCAAAGTTTGCCTGAAATTTGGCTAAAACTTGTTGATAAGTTTTTTGAATTTCTGGAGCTTCAATAATAAATTTAATTACAAAAGACTTGTTGGCTTGTTTTTCAACAATGGTTTTATTTGTTTTCATAAGTGGTCTTATGATACCATGGTTTTACAAATGGATAAGTTACAATCGATGTTAAAGCGAGTCTTTGTCTTGTCGGGATTTTTGGTGTTAGGAATATTTTTGTGTTTTTTTGAGTTGATGTTTTTATCTAAAATATCTGATGATAAAGTTTTAGGGGTAAGTACTCAAGATACTATAAGGATTTTGGTAGGTAATAGTGAAACTTTTGAAAATGAAAAGTTGAAAGTAAATGAAGATGCTTTAGGAGTTGATGCTCGACCGGTGATTATAAAAAGATATTTAGAAAAATATAAATCTCCTTTAGCTCCTTATTCAGACTTAATTTATCAAGTATCGAAAGATTACGGATTTGAATATTATTGGATTGTGGCAATTGCTCAACAAGAATCTAATTTATGTAAAAAAGCTCCAGAGAATTCTCATAATTGTTGGGGTTATGGAATTCATAAACGAGGAACGTTAAAATTCGAAAATTATGAGTTAGCTATTAGAAGTTATGCAGAGTATTTAAAAAGAGAATATTTTGATAAAGGTTTGACTACACCAGAAGAAATAATGGGTAAATATTGTCCAAGTTCAAATGGTTCTTGGGCTCACGGGGTTCAACAATTCATAAATGAGATGGAAAATGGTACTTTTAGTATGTAACTAATCTACATCTTGACATGCTTATAATATTTGATATACTACCTCTTAGATCCTGGGGTGGCTCCTCTAAAAGCATGCTCTGGGATTTTTTTTTGGTCTCGTTTGGTCAATTAGTAAGTAGTAAATAGCTTTTAGTAAAACAGAAATAAAAACATTTATGATAAAATCAAGCCTATGGGAACAATATCAACATCACAATTCAAACGAGGTATTTATATTATTTTTCAAGATGAGCCACATATGGTGGTCGATACATCTTTTGTATCTCCAGGAAAAGGTTCAGCTTTTTATCGAACTAAATTAAAAAACTTATATACTGGGAGAGTTGTTGAATATACTTATAAATCTGGAGAAAAAGTAGAGGAAGTGATGGTAGAAACTCATGAAGCTGAATATTCTTATTCTGATGGATCTAATTATGTTTTTATTGAGCCAAGATCGTTTGAGCAATATACTGTTCCTGCAGAAATTGTGGGTGATGATAAAGTTTATTTAAAAGAAGGATTGCTTTACAGAATAAAATTCTATGATGAAAACCCAGTGGGAATAAGTTTACCAAAGACGATTGCTTTTAAAATTATTGAATCAGAAAACTCAATTAAAGGTGATACAGCAACAAGTGCCACTAAACAGGCTATTTTGGATACTGGAATGAAAGTACAAGTACCATTATTCATCAAAACTGGTGAAGAAATTTTGGTGAATACTGAAACAGGTCAATATCTTTCAAGAAAAAATTAAATTATCTTGATAAAAATTCAATTGCTTTTTTGGGGAAGTCTTTTGGATATGATCCAATTAATATCTCTCTTTTTTTAGATGTTGGTGTTGCGATTTTGACTCTTTCTGATTTTCTACCTTCTTCCCAAGCCGTTCCATTACGAATTCTAATTTCGGTATATTTTTTAAATTTTTCGTAAGATTTTGCTTTTATAGCAAAACCAGTTAATTCACAAAGAAATTGATACATGCCAGAGTTTTTTCTATTAGTATCTGGCTTGTCAGAAGTAGAATCTTTTTGTTTATGAAGCCTTGGAAAATTTATTTTTGTTTCTGCCTCATGTTCTGGAATATAAGTTTCACTCACCCATTCTTTATATTGATCCCATTTTTCTCCCCAAACGGCTTTCATTCCATCACTTTTTGCATTTTCGCTATATTTTCCAAGAGCTGTTTTGTTTTCAGGACTTATATCAAAATCGGCCCCACAACTTTCTAAATATGATTTAACTATTTCGGGAGATATTGGTATTACCTCAAGATTATCAGACAAATGATCAATCCATTTACCGAAATTAATAGATTCTTGTTCTGGGCTTATTGTATATTCAGGTGTCGTATTAGTTTCATTAATAATCAATAAAAACAGGTGCCGCAGAGAGGACTCGAACCTCCATGTCTTTCGACACACGGTCCTAAGCCGTGCTTGTCTACCAATTTCAACACTGCGGCGGGGTTGACTCCTCTAAACTGGCATCCAGTCTTACATAAAGTAATACCGAAATGCCAGATTAGAAAAGTCAGTGCTTTATTTTACTATATATTTGATCAAGAAGGTTGAGAATTTTAGGATTACTTCTAAAAGCAATTTCTGGATCGTTATTCAACATTTTTTCTTTAAATTTTAAATAATCTATCCAATATATCTCAGAAAGCTCTTCTTCTTGAATTTTAAAATCGGAAATTTCTTTATCGATTATTAAATAGTAAACATCATTAAAAATTCGATTGATTAGACCATTTGAAAAAGATTTTTCTTTTTTTTCGGTTATTAAAAAATTTAAAGATTTTTGATTAACTTTCATTCCCAACTCTTCTGAAATTTCTCTAACCATAGCAGTAATTGAATCTTCATTTTCTGGGACATGACCAGCACATAAACCAATTTGATTAGGATTCATTTTTTTGGTGGCAGCTCGTCTTTGAACTAATATCTCTCCTTTTGAATTAAAAATCCAAACAGCAACTTCTTGATGCCACAAACCATTTTGGTGGATAATTTCCTTATCCAATATTTGACCAGTTTTCTGGCCATTTTCATTTAAAACAGCAATTAATTCCATGGTGGGTCCGGCGGGACTCGAACCCGCGACCAATCGCTTAAGAGGCGACCGCTCTACCAACTGAGCTACAAACCCTAATAAAGTATGATATTTTATCATCTATTGCTTGTTTGTTAGAAATAGAAGAAAATATACGAGCAATTGATTAATATAGAATATGAAAAAATTAGAAAAAATTTCTGAAAAATTGACCAATTGGATAGGAACTCCAATCTCAATAGTGTTTCATACAGTAGTTTTTGTGGGAATTTTTATGCTGAAATTGTTTGGGATTTCAATTGATCAAATATTATTAATATTGACAACTGCAGTATCACTAGAGGCAATATATTTGGCTATTTTTATTCAAATGAGTGTTAATAAAAATGCATTAACAATTGCCGGAGTGGAAAAAGATATTGATGATATACAAGAAGATATCGAGGATATTAGTGAAGATATTGAGGATATTAACGAAGATGATGAAGATGATGAAATGATCAAAACGATTAAAGACATTGAAAAAAGAATGGTGAAATTACACAAAGAAATTGTGGATATAAAAAGTACGCCTAGAGGGAATTGAACCCCCATCACTAGTTCCGAAGACTAGTGCTCTATCCGTTGAGCTATAGGCGCGAGAGTTTAAGTATCCTCAGCAGGGATCGAACCTGCGACCTCCTCCTTAGAAGGGAGGCGCTCTATCCAACTGAGCTATGAGGACAAAAGAGATCGTAGATGATAGGTCGTAGATCTTGGATTTAGTTTTTAACTATGGTATTTTACCAAAATTTAGTAAAAAAGCTCTTTATTCTATCAATTAAATTAAATTGAGTGTGATAGATAGCAGCTTCATCTGAAAATGAGGAGATATATATATTAGGAATATTCTCCCATGAGAGATTTACTTTTTGATTACCAGATTGTTTAATTTTAAATTTAAAACTAAATATTTTAATTTGATTAGGATAAATTTTTTCTCCTGGTGTGGTACATAATGGAGTAATTTCTACTAAATCATTATTAATAGTTGGTTGAATACAAAAGCTAGTTTCTCCCCAAATCGATTGACCAGTGTTTTTGAGACTTATTTGTCCAGAATATTGAGTATTGCCAAATATTAAAAATGGTATTTGACTTTTATAAAATTCATATTTTGTAATTTGTTCAGGGATATTTTTGGTCTTTGGATATTCTATTAAACCTTGATAAGAGGAATAAAGTTTCTCACTTGAATCTAACCAAGAAAAATGATCAAAAGGCTCATTGGGATAGTTATAGATAAATGGAGTGATAGCTTTTATTTGAGGGTCTTTAGACCAAAGATTGTATGAATCAATTAAGAATTTGGCAGTAGTGGTGGTAGTATAAAAATTATTTCTTTTATTAATCCCCTCTTTGTGTGGCCATCCGGTTTCAGTGATAAATACTGATAAATTTTTTGAAAAACCAAGTTTTTTAATAAATTCTATTTCCCATTTATATCCTTGGATACTGTGCTGACCAGTGTCTTTTGGGGTGCCAATAAAACCATGGTTGGGATAAGAATGTGAAGCTATTCCATCGATATTATTAAAATATTCTGGATTATAATTCCAAATTTCTTGATAAAAGCTTTTAGCTGATTTGTGTTCACCACCTTTATCAGGTGCAGCTAAATCAAGCGCTCCACTTAATATATAAAAATTAGGATTTAATTCTTTTAATTTTTTTGAAGCATATATTGACATATCAACAAAATTTTTGACATTAATTTCTCCGCCCCATTCTTGGGCATGATTTGGCTCGTTAAATAAAACGACATATTGTTGTTTGGTAGGCCAATTTAAAGAATTAAGAAAACTTGCTAAATTATCAATGTCTGAAGTGGATGGTCGTTTCCAATTGTCTCCTTCTCCATATGTAGCAAGTCTTAATATAGGAATTATATGGTATTTTCGGCATTTATCAAAAAAGTCTTGCCAAGTTTTTTGATCGAGGTTGTTAAGTGAAATGACAATGGTGGTCCATCCCCAATCACCACCATTTGAGTTAACAATGTCTTTGGCTGAATCAATATCGCTAGTTTGAGTTAGATGAAGACCGAAAATATTTTGGGATGCTAAAATAGACTTATTAAAAATAAGCCAAAAAGATAGAGTAAAAAATATGAATAATATTTTTTTCAAAGTAGTTTTATTTTAACAAATGACAAAAGAAGAAATTATTAAAATGCAAATATCTCGAGTTGAGAAAGAAATTCGAGATACTCCATATGATAAATCAAGTGAACATCATCATGGAGTTTTAAAAGCAAAATTGGCCCGACTAAGAGATCAGTTGGAAGGACCAATGAATAAAGGTGGTGGTGGCGGAGTTGGATATGCCATTAAACATTCTGGCGATGCATCAGTAGTTTTGGTGGGTTTACCAAGTGTGGGTAAATCGACTTTGCTTAATAAAATTACTAACGCTGAGTCTAAAGTAGGAAATTATGACTTTACTACTTTAGGAGTAGTACCAGGAATGATGGAATATAAGGGAGTAAAAATTCAAATTTTAGATTTACCAGGAATTATTGAAGGTGCTGCTGGCAATAAAGGTTTTGGAAAAAAAGTAATTTCGGTAATAAGAGCATCTGATTTGGTGGTATTGATGACAGACATTCAAAGAATTGATTGGTTAAATGTGGTTGGACAAGAACTTTATAATGCCGGTATAAGATTAAATACTAGACCACCAAAAATTTTGGTTCATAAAACTCACAAAGGAGCGATTCAAGTAATCGATCCATATTATTCATTTAATAAAGATGATGTGGTGGAAATTGCTGAAGAAATGGGTTTGGGTAATGCTATCGTCCAATTTGGAGAAAAGATTGAAAGTATTGATCGACTAATTGATGGTTTGGTAAAAACTCGAAAATATATGCCAGCGGTAGAAATAATAACTAAAATGGATTTGGCAAAACCAAACGATCTAAAAAAGATTCCAGATCGAGTTTTAAAAATGTGTGTCGATCAAAATATAGGGATTGAAGAATTTAAAGAAATGGTTTGGCAAGGTTTAGGGTTGGTACGGGTTTATCTTAAAAAAGACAGAACTAGTCAAGCAGACAAACAAGAGCCATTAATTATAAAAAATACAGCAACATTAGATGGAGTCTTAAAAAGAATTTCTAATCAAATGAGAGATGATGTAGGAAAAGCCTATATTTGGGGTAAAGGAGCACGTTTTCCCGGACAAGAAGTGTCATTTAAATTTCAGGTATTTGATGAGATGGAAGTTTATTTTGGACGATAACTGATCTAATTTTTTGCGATCTTTCTTTTAATTCCTCTCTGGAAATTTTTGGAGAATTTTCAAATAAAATACGAGCTTTAGTATTGGGACGAGGAGAATATTTAAATGTGTGAATTTTGGAAAAACCTATTTTTTGACAAAGATCAAAAGTTTCTTGAAAATCTTGATCTGATTCAGTAGGAAAACCAACAATAACGTCAGTACCGAAATTTAGATCGTGGTTGATAGATCGTAGATTGGAGATTTTTTTAAGAATATCTTTTTTGGTATATGGGCGATTCATAAGTTTAAGAATTTTGTCAGAACCGGATTGAATTGGAATATGAATAAAATGAGATAAACGGTTTTGATATTTAGAAAAAAGATCGATTAGTTTTTGATCGATACAATTTATTGGAATAGATCCAAAACTAATTAAGGGAATAGTAGTTTTCTTTAATAAAACCTCAATTAAATTGGAAAAACCTGGTTCATATTGATCTAAATTGACTCCGGTAATAATAATTTCTTGATAATTATTATTGATTGCCTTATTAACAGTACTAATGGCGTTATCAATTGATAATGAGTGTAATTTTGATCTTTTGAAAGGAACAATGCAATAAGAACAAAATTGAGTACAGCCTGATTGAACTTTAAGAAGAAAGCGATGGGTATGACTAAATTTGTCGTTTATTGATGAAGTGTAAGAAGAATTTAGGGAGGTAAGAATTTTTTCTTTTTGATCATTGGTAATGATATTAATGTTTTTTAAGTTTCTTATTTTATCAAAGTTGGCACATCCAGAAACATAAATTTGAGCTTTAGGATAAAGTTTTCTTAATAATTTTATTTTATTAATCGATTCTTTTTCACCTTTTTTGGTGATAGCACAGGTATTAATAAAGATTATAGATGGTAGATCATAGATCGTAGCAGGATTAAAACCTTGATTAATTAGAGTCTGAGACCATTGATTGGTTTCAGCGGCATTAACTCGACAACCAAAATTAATAGCTAAAAAAGTTTTTTGATTTAAATTCGACCTAACCATGATTTTTTAAGCTGATTGAAAGTATTATTTTTAAGAGCATCGCGAATTTGTTGGGTGGCATTGATCATAAAAGCAATATTGTGGATAGTCATGAGTCGATAACCCAATAATTCTTGAGTTTTAAATAAGTGGTGAATGTAAGCTTTGTCATATTTTTGACAAGTTGGACAATTACAGTTTGGATCTAATGGAGTTTGATCCATTTTATATTTGGCATTCATAATTTGATTTTTAAAGTTGTTTTTTAGATCGAGGTCTACATCACCAGTGCGGTGTAAAAACTGTCCACCACGAGCCATACGAGTAGGTAAAGTACAGTCCATAGAAGTAATTCCTTGTCCAAAAAAATCAAATAAATCATCAATTTCACCAACACCTAATAAATGAATTGGTTTGTTGGCTTTTAGAGCAGTAGGTAAACAATAAGAAACAGCTTCTCTCATTTTATCTTTTGGTTCCCCAACTGAAACACCTCCAATAGCAATGCCATCAAAATCTTGAGAACAAATAAATTCAGCAGATTGTTGACGAAGATCTTTAAAATAACTGCCTTGGATAACACCATAAAGTTTTAAATCTTGATGAAGTTTTTCATTTAATTTTTTATGTTCAGTGAGTGAACGGATAGCCCATCTGTGAGTTCGATCAAGAGCCTTTTGGGCATATTTTTTAGTGGCCGGATATGGAGTACATTCATCAAAAGCGATTAAATAATCAGCAGCTAAATTGTGTTGAATTTGAAGAGATTTCTCGGGAGTAAAAAAATGAAGCGAGCCATCAAGATGGGATCTAAATTCAACACCATCTTCAGTAATTTTGACTAAATTTCCAGCTCCATTATGATCTTTTGCTAAAGAAAAAACCTGAAAACCGCCAGAATCAGTAATTAATTGGCCATCCCATCGGGTAAATTTATGAAGTCCACCAAATTTTCTTACTTCTTTATCCCCTGGTCGAAGATAAAGATGGTAAGTATTACAGAAAAAAATTTCAACACCAATACTTTCCAACTCTTCAGGAGAAAGTGATTTGACAGTGGCCTGAGTACCAACGGGAACGAATGTAGGTTGAGATAACATAGACTAGATTATAACATTGAGTTTTTTTTGTGATTTTTTATTTAGATCTTGCTATAATATGAACACGTTTGGGCCGCAGTGGTGAAACTGGTATACACGCAAGACTTAAAATCTTGTGCTCTCAAC
>CAZLAG010000018.1:7686-10412 GCA_964557475.1 uncultured Gammaproteobacteria bacterium | reverse complement strand
TTTTTGTCAGCCACCATTGCCGCCATTAGTTTTTTGATTTTTCATAAATGATTTTCAAAATTAACCAAGATTATTTGCGTAGTACTGTTTTTGGTTTTCAAGATGCACTTGTGTCGACTACTGGTATTGTTGTTGGTATTAGTGCTGGTGTTAGTGATAAACATTTTATTATTCTTTCGGCTTTGGTGGCCATTTCTGTTGAGGCTTTATCGATGGGAGCTGGTCAATATTTAAGTGAAAAATCTGTTCATGATTTACCCAACAATCATCATCGAGATGATTTACTTATCGGTAGTTTAATTATGTTTTTCTCTTATTTGGTTGGTGGATTTATCCCTATTTTGCCAATACTTTTTAGTTCACCACCACTTAGCCCAATTTTATCTGTTATTTTTGCTTTTGTCGGTTTATTTTTGCTCGGCTTTTTTAAAGCCAAATTATTTTCTGGAAAAGTCTGGCGTAGTGCTTTAGAAATGCTGACTATTGGCGGACTAACTACTTTAATCGGTTTAATCGTCGGTTTAGTTTTTAAGATTAGTTAAATAAGGAAATTGATCAATAAGTTCTCCAGAGTAAAAAAATTCATAAGATAAACGTCCAAAAGTATATTGTTTTTCACCTATTTGTACCTTTGATCCGCCAACTTTTGGGTTTGCATTTGGTTTTGATTGAGGGAATCCCACATTAAATAAAGTTCCAACTATTTCTGGTCTATTAGAAATATCATAACCAGCATTTTTCCATTGAGACATCATTTGTTTTAAATATAAAGCAGCGTATAGATAACTATAATAATGACTATTATCCATAAGGCGGTTATATCTTTGTTTATCTATTTCTTGGTTATTTCCATAATTTAAAATTTGTTCATAATCTTTACCTAAATAATAGGGAGATCTACTATCTTTCAAATGATTTTCTATTTCAATTGCTGTTGCTTCCTTTATTCCCATCACCCCCAAAGACATTTTATTCATATTTGACAATATTTTTAATGGTTCAAAATATTTTTCATAAAGTTCACGAGCTGAATAATAAACCCTTAATTGTTCTACTATTAGATCAGAGACTATTAATCGGGGATCAATATCTGCTTTTTTTGCTGCCATTTTTATTACTTCACTATCTTTTGTTACTGATTCTTTTATTGTTTGCCATTTATCTCCATTAACCCAAGGAAAAATATCTTGACTGGAAGTATTTTTAACTCGATTTTCCATTTCTGCTTCACTAATATCTCTATTACTAAAACCATTAATACAATCATTTACATTTTTTTGATAATCATTTTGATTGTTTTGGTAAGTTTCTACAGCAAAAATCATCCCCTCTATAGTTTTATCGGATTCTTTTTGTTTTTTAACGGTCAAAATTTTTTCTACATTTTTTGGTGCAATATAACTTAGCTCGTTTAATGAACACAAAGTTTTTATTTTTGATTCATCAAGCAACAAGTCACTGTTACTATTAATTCCATCAACCATTTTTGATACCTGATTTTCTTCCGCTTGATATTGAAATCGATCATTTAAATCATCAACTTTTCCTGATACATCAGTTAAACCCCATCTGATCGCAAAAAAAACTCCAGTAAACATAAAACCGATTATTGCAAAACAATAAACCACTCCAAAATAAACTATCCTACTAATTTTTTTTATTTTACTATTTACTTTTATCACTTCTAAAAATAATTCCTACTCCAAATAAAATGACTATTAGTTGAGTCAACCCACCAACAACAGGAATAAGTTTTAATAAACTTATTATTAATAATCCAACAATTGATTGTAAGTAAATATTTTCTTGAAATTTGTTTTTAACAAAAATATATTTGCCGACTACAACTGAAGTTATCATTGTACTCAAATATAGACTTAATAAGTAAATTGCTAAAAGTATTAAAGACAAAGGTATACCAATAATGGTAACCGCCAAAATCAACATTGCAAACGGAGTCATGATTAATAACATTAGACCCAATCCAATATTGGCCCAAAAGGAATTTTTGGTATTTATTTGATTTATCTTTTTCCCAAAAAATTTTACCAAAACCAAAAGAACTAATAATTTACTTAAAAAGGAAATAAGTTTTCCAACGTAACCAATTTTTTTAAATTGATTTTTCTCTATTTCTGGATTTTTAACTTCATGAATTCTAATATTTTTCTCACCAATAATTTTTGAATCAGAAGAAATCTCAGATTTAGTTACATCCGCTTCTAATTTTCCATTAATTATTGCTTTTTGGCCAACCACCAAACTTTTTGCTCCCAATTTTACCGGTCCCATGAATTTACCCAATAAACTGATTTCTTGTCCACCAGTTAGTGTGTATCCTCCAATTTCAGCCAATTCACCAACTTCCACTTTACCACCAGCCATAATTAAATTTTTAGCTACTTTCCCTAAAACTTTTACCTCTCCACCAGCCACAATTAAATTTCCACCAACAGTGCCGTCAATTTCAACTTCTCCACCAGCTATATAAGCATCGCCGCTAATATCTGTTACAATTTTCAATTCTTTTGCTGCTACCATCAAGTCACCTTCAACTGGTTTGTCCAACAACTGTATTTCACCAGCTACAAACGTTGGTAGTTTTACTAAAGTTTTTGCTTTGGCTTGAGCCAAAACATTTGGTGTAAATACAATTCCAAAAACAAACAACAAAAAACCAACTAAAGATATTTTTTTCATACCCTATATTAACATTAACAACAATT
>CAZLAG010000018.1:6236-7586 GCA_964557475.1 uncultured Gammaproteobacteria bacterium | reverse complement strand
TTTTTACATAATCAACAGCTTGTTCAGGTGAATCAAAACCACAATCTTGAAATTCTTTTAAGGGCATAAACTCAACTCTAGCACTAACAGTTTTTGTCAATTCAGCCCATCCAATTTCTTTTTTATCACCATCAAGTAATGGTACTAATCCATGAAAATTTGTTCTTTGACCACCTTTAATCGATGCAGCTTCTTGACCTATTTTAGGAATAATTTCATTAAATGGAGGGTTAGTATAAATTCTTATGGCATAATTCATTTCAATCTCATAATCTCCTCCTTTTCCAAACTTTTTAAATGGTGCTTTTATTGTTGATGACATATTTTTTATTATAGCCAATCTGGTTGGGCCAAGTTTTTCATATAAATCGGCAACGAGTCGATTTTTTCCAATTTTTTACCTTTGTAATTAAATCTAACCACTAAACCTTTTTTTGTTTCTTCACTCCATGATTGATCAAAAACAAAATTCCCTAAAGAATAAACCACTGGTTTTTCGTTGATATATCCTATTTCTTGTACCCAATGTGGATGACTACCCACAATTACATCAGCCCCACTTTCTATTATATTTTTAGCGATTGTTTGCTGATTTTCATTTGATTTTGATTTATATTCAACCCCCCAATGTGTCATTACTATTAATATATCTACCTGATTTTTTGAATTTTTAATTAATTCAAAATCACTTTCTTTTGGATTTTTAAACACATAATCAAAACCCAAAAAACCAAACTTAATATTATTAATATTTTTGATAACTAAATTATTCACTCCAAAATAATCAATATTATTTTTCTTTAAAAAATCTTGGGTTTGAATTAAACCATCGTTTCCATAATTATTTGTATGATTGTTGGCCAAATTCATCAAATCAAATCCAGCAAATTTTAAACCGTCAATCATTTTTTTATCAGCACAAAAAATAAATCCATCATTTGAAATCGGACAATTATTTAAAATTGGATTTTCTAAATTACCCACTGTTATATCAGCCTGTTTCAAAACATCGGCAGTTTTTAAAAATGGATAATTGTAATCATTAAGAGATAAACATTTCGACATTACTGATCTACCCAACATTACATCTCCTACAAATATTATTTCAGTTATCGGTTCTTCTTTTATCCTACTAGTGTTCTTGTTAATTGGAATTTTAAATTTAATTATTACCAACCCTACTATTATTATTAAAAATCCAAATACTAAAAACTTTTTAACCATAACTAAATATAGCAGTTCGCATTTTTTTTATAAAAATTCTCTATAATTAATTTATGAAACTGAAAATTACCTTATTGGTGGTATTGGTTCTTTTGGGATTTGGTTATTTTATAAAAACAAACGATT
>CAZLAG010000018.1:0-6136 GCA_964557475.1 uncultured Gammaproteobacteria bacterium | reverse complement strand
AGGTAGTAAATACGATTTACCTTTACCTGAAACTGGAATCTTTTTAGCTCAAATAAAAAAAGCAAATTCAATTGATCAAATTTTTATTATTAGAAGTTCCTTTGGTAGTATTACTGCTGAAACTAAAGATAAATTAATTGTTTGGAACCAAGATTTTAAAACCTTAAAAAGCCTTTCTACTGAGGCTAAAGTTAGTTTATATAACTTAAAAAAAACCAAAACCATTATTGATTCTTCAACAACCGATTCTGACAGTATTGCCTATGTTGGCCTTAAATTAGATGGCGATTTAATTGTTGTCGAATCCAATAATTCCGTTTCTTTAATTCCATTAAACATTAAAAAAATAAATTCGGAATACTTTTGGTCGAGTTTTAGCGAAAACAAAATATCTCAAAGTTATTTTACTTTTACCGACCGTCCTATTTATAAACCCGGAGATACTGTTAATTTTAAATCCATTATTCGAGATGAAGATGATGCCAGATTTTTTATTCCTAATGGCACCATTAATGTTGAAGTTACTAAAGATTGGTCTAGTAAAACAATAATTTATAAAGATATTTTAAATATAGATTCTAATCAAGGTTTTGTTGGTGGTACTTTTGTTTTGCCCAAAAATATTACTACTGGAGAATATGTTATTCGCTTAAAAACCGATGAAGATATAAAAAATAACGAATATGGTGGAAGTGTTTATTTTACTGTCGAAAATTATCGTAAGCCAGAATATCAATTAATCGCAACTGCTGAAAAGATTGATGCTATCAGAGGAGATAAATTAAAAATTAATATTCGGGGAGAATATTATTCCGGACAACCATTAAATAATGTTTCTATTAACTATAAAGTATTTCTCAATTCTACTTACAATCCAGAATTTTATTCACCAGATTATTCAGAACATTACGGCGGTTGGTATGGCGATAATGTTGAAGAGGGAACAGTCAATCTTGATAAAAATGGTAATGGTACATTGACTTTATCGACCGGAAATTTTGATTTCAAAGGCGAAAATAAACTAATTTATGTCGACTTTAAATATAAAGATCCAACCGGTAACCCAGCTTCTAGTGGTGTAAATATCTTCACTAGAGCTGGAAATATTTCAATTTATCGTGGTGGTAGCTACATTGCTAAGACAAACGAAATGATTAATCTGCCTATTTTAGTCAAGCCAAACAAGGATAATGCCAATCTTTCGCAAAAAATTAAAATCAATGTAATTCGTAAATGGTGGGAAAAGAAATATATTACTGGTAGAAAATATCCAACATACGATCAAAGATCGGAAACAATTGGAGATTACAATATAGAATCAGATTCTTCAGGAAATACTTCTCTTGGTTTTACGCCTTTATCTGAAGGCTCTTATGAATTAAAAACTGAACTTAACGATGATCAAAGAAACCCAATTATAAAAACCTTTCATTTATGGGTTAGTGATTCTTATGGCAATAATACTTGGTCCCAACCTTATTCTGATTCTAGTATTAAATTATCATTAAATAAAAAAAACTTTGAACCAGAAGAAACTATTAAAATAAATTTAACTTCAGAAATACCGTCTCGAGATGTTTTTTTGAGTTTTGAAAGAGATTATTTAGAAAGATATAAAATTATTCGAATCGATGATAAGCAAAAAAGTATTGAAGAAAAATTATTACCCGATGATATTCCTAATGTTTTTGCTTCAATTAGATCATTTACTGGTGAAGAATATGAATCGGATAGTGAAAATATTTTGATTAATACTGATGTTAAAAAAATAATTTATAAAATTTCCACTGATAAAGAAAAATACGCTCCTGGTGATCAAGTTACTGTCAATGTTTTATCAACTGACATTAATGGTCGGCCAGTAAAATCAAATTTGGCATTGTGGGCCGTAGACAAAGCTATTTATGCTTTATCTGATAAAAATTATGGCAATATACTTGATCATTTTTGGTATGAAAGACGTAATGATACCCAAACTGCTCACTCTCTTGAAGGAATTACTATTTATTCAAGTGCCGAAAAGGGTGGTTGTTTTTTGCCAGATACTCAAATTCTTATGGCCGATGGCAGTTTTAAACTAATAAAAGATATTAAAGTTGGCGACAAAGTTTTAACTAAAGTTAATGATATTTCAAATAAATTAATTAAAACTAATGTCAGTGCTGTTCATCAAGTTAAAGAATCTGGATATCTAATTATTAATGGAAATTTTAAAGTGACTGCTGATCATATTTTGTTTATTAATAATAAATGGACTATGGCTGGTCTTGCCAAAATTGGTGATAATCTATTAGATAAAAATGGCCAGAATATTAAAATTAATTCTCTAGAATATTCCAATCTTAAAACAACTGTCTACAATCTTACTACCGATAAATATCACACTTTTTTTGCTAATAACTTTTATGTTCATAATCAAAAAGGTGGTGGTGGAAGAACTAATATGGCTGATACTGCCTATTGGAATTTATCAGTTAATACCGACGATAATGGTCAGGCTCAAGTAAGTTTTAAACTCCCTGATAATTTAACCACTTGGGTTATTGCCGCCATTGGATCCAATCCTGAAACCAAAGTAGGTGAAGGTTCAGTTGAAGTAAAAGTTAGTAAAGATTTGGTTATTAGACCTGTTTTACCTAATGTATTGAGTTCTGGAGACAAAATAAAAGTGGCTGCTATTGTTAATAATTTTTCACCTAAAGACATTAATGCTACTGTCTCTGTTACTACTAATGCTGGAAAAATTTCTTCACCTGTTTCTCAAAAAATCAAAATAAATTCTGGTGAATTTGAAGAAGTTAATTGGGATTTAACTGTTGATCAAGGTGATAAAGCTACTGATTTTAAATTTACTGTTGTTGATGAAGGTGGAAATGTCGATAGTGTTACCCAGAAAATTAATATTAGAAGCCTTGGTTATTGGCAGCAAAATTCAGAATTTAAAAAAGATAATTTACGTTTTTCACTTAATAAAATTAATGGTCTTGACCTTGATAAAAGTAAGATTGAATTGACCCTTGGTTCTAACTTATTAGGTTCATTACCGTCAGCCATGAATTATTTAATAAATTATGGATATGGTTGTGTTGAACAAACCACTAGTAGTTTGATGTCTAAATTAATAGCCAAGAAATATTCTAATATTTTTTATGAAGCTTTAAAGAATCAAACCAATAAAACCACTATCGAAGATAGTTTAGATAAATTAAAAAATATGCAAAATAATAGTGGTGGTTGGTCTTGGTGGAAAGATAGCGAAACCAATCCTTTTGTTACCGCTTATGTTTTTATGGCTCTAAATCAAAGTAAAGATTTAGGTTATAAAATTGATGAGGATGTTTACCAAGTAGCTAAAGATTACTTAACCAGTAATTTGGAAAGTAAAGAAACATTAAATAAAATAATGGCTTCTTTTGCCCTATCTTTCGATGGTGGCAAAAATACTATCACTCAAAATTTAGATCAATTAGAAAATGATCTTTTATCAATCGCTGTTATTACTAATTTAAAGTCAGGTTTATCTGACTCTAGTCAAAATGGTTTGGATTTATTAATGAGTCGTATGCAAAAAAGTGATATTGGTAATTTTTGGGCAGCATCTAGTCCAGAAAGGTTTGGTTCTATTGAAGCCTCAACTGCCTTAGCTGTTCAAGCTTTAATTAAATCTGGAAAATATACCAACGAAGCTACTGACGCTGTTAATTATTTAATTAAATCCAGAACTAGTGATTATTGGGGTAATACTTTTGCTACTTTACAATCAATTTTAGCTATAACTGAATTCAATCAATTACAGTCAGTTGATAAAACCAACTTAACTTATTCAATCAATCAAAATAAAAAGAGTTTAAAAACGGGTACTTTTATTGGTTCTAATAGTAAACCGATTTCGCTTGATATTATTCCGTCTACTTCTGATGATCAAATTTTAGAAATTAGTAAGAATGGAGAAGGTAATCTATTTGCTAATTTATATCAAAAGCTTTGGATTAAAAGTGATATTGGGGCCAAATTTAATGATAAAGTTGAAGTTACCAAAACTATTACTAATGCTCAAGATGGATCTTATAATTTAATTCCTGGAGATCTTGCTTTAGTTACTATTACTTTTAAGTTTAATCAAGATAGTCAAGATTTAAAAAATGGTTATGCTGTAATTGAAGATCATCTACCATCTGGGCTAATCCCTGTAAATTTTAGAATGTTAAATGAATATGACGAAGAGGAATCGTACAGTGATAATTATTATTACACCGAGTATCTAACTGACGGCGTCATTATTCCTTTTTATTTAAGGAACAATAAAAATACTTTTACTTATAAAGCTCGAGTTATCAATGAAGGTACTTTTAGTAATCCACCAGTATTTTTTAGCATGATGTATCGTCCAGGCATTTGGGGTCGGTCTGATTTTAGTTCGATTAACATCGGAAAAGAAAGAATAATATCAATTCCTTCAAAAAATATTTTCCAAAAATATCAAACTTTGTGGATAGTTTTAATTTCATCAATATTTGGTGTTGGATCATTCATTTTTGTCAAACATGTTCTCAAAAAAAGACAAGCTAATAAAATGTAGTTTATTAATAGTTATTATATTTTTTGGTTTTGTTTTTTTAAAAAATAAATATCCAAATAATATTAAAGCAGCGATTATTCCACATCATTTATTGGCTCAAGATTTAATTAAAGATCTTGGAAAACAAATTTCTCACAATAAAAAAATTAAAAAAATTTTTATTATTGGTCCAAATCACGACGAAATTGGTAAAGGTCCAATTTTAACTGATAATAATCAATTCAAAAATAATAATATTATTGAGGATAAGCAAACTTTATTAAAAGATCATAGTTGTTGGGCACCAAAATCAATTTTACAAAATTATTTAAATGTTGAAATTAATTGTATTTTGATTAGTTCTAAAGCTAATATCATTGATTTACAAGAAATTGCCAAAGAATTAAGTGTCAACAATCAAGAAATATTAGTCGTCATTTCTACAGATTTTTCTCATTATTTAACCAAAGATCAGGCTGATAAAAATGATCTTATTACTCAAGAATTAATTTCCAAAAATGATATTAATTCCATTCTAAAATTAGACAATGGTTTTGTTGATTCTCCAAAATCAATTGCTTTTTTGTTTTTTTATTTGAAAAATCTTGATAAAACCAATCTAAGAATTAAAAATCATCTAAATTCGGCTCAAATTCTAAACCAACCAAATTTAAATTCTACTACTAGCTATTTTGAAATTATGTTTTTCTAAAAAGTTTCATTTGTACTATAATTATTTCTTGTGATCAAAAAAAACACCTTTGATATCATAATTGTCGGTGCTGGTCCGGCCGGAATTTTTGCCTGTTATGAAATTATCAAAAAAAATCCTCAATTAAAAATTGCTCTAATTGAACGAGGTAATCGAATCGAAAAACGCAAAAGTAATGAAATAATGTTTGGCTTTGGTGGTGCTGGTGCTTATTCAGACGGCAAACTCCATTTCACTCCCAAACTTTCTCATGAAAGAACTTTTGATATTATCGACCCTGAAGATTACGGTAAGATTTTAAATGAAATTGATAAAATATTTATGGATTTTGGGGTTACATCTGAGGAATATCCCAAAAATAAAGAGGAAGTAAACAAACTTATTGAAGAAGCTCAAATTCAAGATGTCGAGTTAATCGTTAGACGAGCTAAACATGTTGGTACTGACAAACTAAAACAGGTCATGCGTAAATTTCAAGACTATTTGGAAAAAAATGGAGTTACTTTTTTTGATCAAACGGAAGTTGTTGATTTAATTGTTAAGGATAATATTCTTTCAGGTGTTAAAACCGAGAAAGATGAATTTTTTGCCAAGAAAGTTTTATTGGCTCCAGGACGGGGTATGGCCCGTTGGTTTCAACTCATGTCTGATAAATATAAAATAAAATATACCTATGATATGGTTGAAGTTGGTGTTCGGGTCGAATTTCCAGCTTATATTATGCGTCGTCATGCTGAAGCTCTATACGAAGTTGTTTTTAAAGTTAGAACCGATACTTATGATGATATTATTCGAACTTTCTGCAGTTGTCCAAATGGACTTGTTGCTCGTGAAGATTATGCCGGTTATGTTTGTGTTAATGGCCA
>CAZLAG010000017.1:0-10537 GCA_964557475.1 uncultured Gammaproteobacteria bacterium | reverse complement strand
GTGTTGTAGTGTTCCTCCCCTTTTTTGTCGAAACGCAAAAATTTATTTTGAAGAGTATTGACTAAATTTTCTTTCGAAAGAGAACCGTAGAGAGTAAAAGAATTATCAATCATAGTAAGACATTGACGAGCATCACCATTGGCCATTTTGATAAGCCACTCTTTAGCATCTTTAGGGATTTTGGTTTTTAGAACTTTAACTGCTCGAGTAATTATTTCACCAATATCTTCTTCACTTAATTCGTTTAAGATGAATACTCGACAACGAGAAAGAAGTGGAGAAATGACCTCAAAACTGGGATTTTCAGTGGTAGCGCCGATTAAAGTTAAAACACCTGATTCAACATAAGGCAACAAAAAATCTTGTTGAGCTTTGTTAAACCGATGAATTTCATCTAAAAATAAAACCTTTTTATAAAGACTAGGATTATTGGAACTATTGGTGCCAATTATTTTTCTAATATCATCTTTACTAGCAGAAACAGCAGAAAGTTCATGAATTTCGGCATTAGTTTCTTTGGCAATAATTTTGGCCAAAGTAGTTTTACCAACACCCGGAGGGCCCCAAAAGATCATAGAAAAAACTTGATGATTTTCGATGGCCTGACGAAGTGGTTTGCCTGGGCCAACTAAATGAGACTGACCAATAAATTCATCTAAATTTTTTGGACGAAGAAGAGAGGCTAAAGGTTGAGATAACATTTGGGTTTTTTTCGGGTAATAGACTCAGTATAAACTAGATGTGTTTGATGGTCAATTGAGGAATTGTTATTTTGGGATCTAGTGATAAAACAAAATTTATGGCCTTAACAACGTCTTGAGGATCTAAAGAATGTGATGGATCATAATCATCTGTACCTTTGGTAAAGTTTGTATTCATAAGTCCAGGACAAATATCGATGACTTTAATATTAAAAGATGATAATTCAGCTTGCAATGATTCAGAAAAACCCGTTAAACCCCATTTAGAAGCATGATAAACCGAATTTAAAGCTTTTGGATGAAGACCTGCTGTGGAACTTATATTAATAATCGTGCCATGTTTTTGTTTTTTAAAGATAGGAACTAAAAGATTGCTAACAAATATTGGGCCAAGAGTGTTGACTTCAATAACTTTTTTAATCAATTGAGGATCATTGTCTTCAATTGGACCATCAATATAAATACCAGCATTATTTATAAAACAATCAATTTTATCGTATTTATCAATAATTTTTTCAATACTATCCTGAATTGAACCAAAATCAGAAACATCACAAATTTGATAATCACATTCTAAACTTTGGGCAACTAATTTGGTTACTGCTGGATTTATATCTAAAATAATTACTTTTTCTTTATCAGAAAAAGAGGCCGCAATTTCTCGACCTAAACCATTAGCACCACCAGTAATACAAATAACCTTTTCCATAATTTAATTTTAAACTAAAAACTATAAAAAATGGATTATAATTGATGACGCAATATGGCAATAACTAAATCCTACAAAAGTAAAGATAAAATAATTTTTGCTTTGATAATAATAGGTGGTTTATTGATGATAATAAGTGGTTTGTTTTTGGAAAAAAATTTAAAAAAAAATATATTGTTAACAAAAATATGGAGAATAGCTCCAACTCCAAGACAAGAAAAACCATTTCCAACAATTATTCCGACTGATAGTCCTGTGCCAACTGTACCAACAACACCAACAATTAGTTTGGAAGATATGAATAAAAATTTTGGTCCATGTGCAAAAATTAATACTTTAATGTATCACCACATACAACCAGAAGAAGAAGCTAAAAAAAATGGTCAAATAAACTTGACAGTAGCTCCTGATTTTTTGGAAAAACAATTTCAATATTTACAAGACAAAAAATATAACGTGATTTCGATGGAAAATTTAAAGAATTTTTTTGATGGTACTGAAAAATTACCAGATAAACCAGTTTTATTAACCTTTGATGATGGATATAAAGATAATTATGTTTATATGTACCCTATTTTGAAAAAATTTGGATACAAAGCAACAATATTTATACCAACTGGATTATTGAATAATCCTGATTATTTAACTTGGGATGATTTAAATTCTATGAAAGATTTGGTTTATTTTGGCAACCACACTTGGTCACACCATAGTTCTGGAGGAACTACTGAAAAACTTGACGAAGAAATTAGTTTGGCTGATAAACAATTAAACGAACATAGTTTTAATGACTCAAAAATATTTGCCTATCCTTTTGGAAAATCTAGCGGAAATGCTGAAAATATATTAAATAAATACAAATACAGCTTGGCTTTTACCACAACACACGGTAATATTTTGTGTAGAGGTAAAAAATTTGATTTACCTAGAATTAGAATTGGTAATGCCCAGTTAAACAAATATGGATTATAAAAAGAAAATGTTTTTTGTCCTAGTCGGATGTTTTTTAATTAGATTAATTGGAATCAATCAATCACTATGGTTAGATGAGGCAATATCGGTCAATGTGGCCAAATTACCAATTGAGACCATTGTGGCTCAATTTTCAATTCGTGATTTTCATCCACCAATATACTATTGGTTTTTGAATATTTGGATAAGATTGTTTGGTGATCAAGTTTGGGTGATGAGACTTAGTTCAATACTATTTTCAATAGTAACAATTTGGTTGGTATATAAAATTGGCGAAAATATTAAAGATAAAAAAACCGGTTTATGGGCAGCAATATTGGTTGGAGTTAACCCTCTGTTAATTTACTTTTCTCAAGAATTAAGAATGTACTCAATGGTAACGATGTGGCTGACTGGATCAGTTTATTTTTTAACCAAAATGTTAAATCCTTCGACCAAACTCAAAACAAATTGGAAAAATATTTTGGGGTTTAACATTATGACTGGTTTAAGTTTTGTGACTTTTTATGGATCGATATTTTTGATTGGGGCTGAAATTTTATATATTTTAATAAATAAAAGAATAAAGTTATTTTTAATGAGTTTTTGGGGAATAATTTTGGCATTATTAGGAATAAGCTCACTTCTGATTGGTCAATTACAATACTCTCAAATAGCTTTAATAGAGGTGGGTAATTGGAGTTCGGCTTTGGGAAAAGTAAATTTTAAAAATTTAATTTTAATACCTCTAAAATTTAATGTTGGAAAAATTAGTTGGTGGCCAAAAATAAATTATTATTTAACCAGTGGATTGTGGTCATTGATAGTCTTTAGTTCAATTTTTAAAGGTCTATTTAAAAATAAATTATTAAGATTTTTATTGATAATGCCAATAATTTTTGGAATTTTATTTTCTTTGAAATCACCAATGATGCAATATTTTAGATTTTTGTATTTAATACCGATAATATCGTTACTAATTTCTTTTGGAGCTAAAAAAGACACTAAAATATTTTTAACAATTGGATTTTTGATTTTTAGTGGAATTTATTTGATTAATCCAAAAATGCATCGAGAAAATTGGAAAGATTTAGCTAATAATTTAAATACTAACGACAATATATACATGTTGGATAGCTTTGCAGATCCAATTAAGTTCTATAAACCAGATTTAAAAATAAATGCTTTTGAAAAAAATACTCCAATTGAAGAAAAAGTAAAAATTATTCCCTATGGTGAAGCCATTCATGGTTTTGACCACACAAAATTGATGCAAGACATAGGATACGTAAAATCGGCAGAAAAAGATTTTGGCGGAGTGACTTGGGAAGAATGGACAATTACTAAAAAGGAAATTTAGGTGGGTATTCGTCTTTATTAAAACATGTTTTGAAAAATAAAGAAAGGTCTTTTTTTTTATTTCAATTTATCTAAAATTGTTAACATGAAATATATTTTTGTATGTGGTGGTGTAGTTAGTGGTTTAGGTAAAGGAATAGTCTCGGCATCGATCGGGATGTTACTTAAATCGTCAGGCTTTAAAGTTAATCATATTAAAATTGATCCCTATCTAAATATTGATGCTGGAACAATGAGACCAATGGAACATGGAGAAACTTTTGTGACCGCGGATGGAGGAGAAATTGATCAGGACCTAGGTAATTATGAAAGATTTTTGAATCAAGATTTTTCTAAAGAAAATAATATAACTTCAGGAAAAATTTATAAAACTATAATTGAAAACGAAAGAGCTTTTAAATATGAAGGTCGAGACGTGGAAATTATTCCTGATGTTCCAAATGAAATAAAAAGAAGATTTTATGAATTAGAAAAAGGTTTTGATTTTGTAGTAGTTGAAATTGGTGGAACTACTGGTGATATTGAAAACTTACCTTTTTTATATGCTGCCAGAGAAGTTGGTAGAGAAAGAGAAGCAATGTATGTGATGGTTTCCTATGTTCCCTATTTAAGAAATGTTGGAGAATTAAAAACTAAACCAACACAACATGCAATTTCTGAATTGAGAGCAACAGGAATTATGCCTGACATATTAATCACTAGAAGTGAAACTGGAATGGACGAACCTAGATTGGAAACTTTAGCAAAAAGATGTTTCTTAGATGATGATTCTATTTTTGATGATCCAGACTGTAGCTCAATTTATCGAGTTCCACTAATCTTGGAAGAACAAGGATTAATGAAGAAAATTAAAAAATATTTTAAAATAAAAAATCATGTAACCGATCTAAAAGAATGGAAAAGTATGGTTGATAAAATGGAAAAAGCAAAAAAAGAAGTCACAATAGGTTTGGTCGGGAAATATGTTAAATCAGGAAAAGGAAATCATAAAGATGTTTATGTCTCGGTATTGGAAGCATTAAAACACGCTGCAATTGCCAATGATGTAAAAATTAATATTGAACCAATTGATTCAACTGATTTTAAAGCTGAAGATTTAAAAAAATATCAAGGAATTGTGGCACCACAAGGTTGGGGTAGTCGTGGGGCAGAAGGAATCATTGAAGCTATAAAAATTGCTAGGGAAAATAATATTCCATATTTAGGTTTATGTTTCGGAATGCAAATGGCAGTGATAGAATTTGCCAGAAATGTGCTTAATTTTGATGGGGCAAATTCAGTGGAAGTTGATCCAAAAACAAAATATCCAGTGATACATTTAATGCCAGAACAAGAAGAATATTTGAAGAAACATCAATATGGAGGAACTATTAGATTGGGAAATTGGCCATGCAAACTTAAAAAAGGAACTAAATTGGCTGAAATTTATGATAAAGAATTGGTTGATGAAAGACATCGACATCGTTATGAGTTTAACAATGATTATCGAGAACAGTTTGAAAAGATGGGATTAATAATTTCTGGAACTTCACCTGATGGAAAATTAGTAGAAGCAATTGAATTGAAAAATCACCCATTTTTTGTGGCGACTCAATTTCATCCAGAGTATAAGAGCCGACCATTAGACCCACATCCGGTATTTTTGGCTTTTATTGAAGCATCTAAAAAAAGCAAAACTAAGTAAAAGTTTAAATTATGGCCGAACGGTTATATTCAATAGAAGTTCCCATACTTGAAAGAGACTCCACATATTTAAGAAATATAACAACTAAAAGTGTTAATACTGGAGAATGTTTCGTCCAAAATAATCATCATTTAACTATTAATAAAAGTTTTTATTGTTCTGATAGGAATATACGGATAAATCTGGAAAATTGGTTAAAAACGCAAGAACCTTTTTCTTTTAGACTAGATGGAGTGGCTCATTTTATTCATCAAAATGGTGGATTAATATATTTAACATCGACAGATCAAGACCAAAGAGAAAGAACAGAAGATTTACATTACCAAATACATAAATTGATTAGATCCGACAATCCCAAAAAACAAAATAATTATAAGTATATTCCCCATGTGACTTTAGTAAGAGAGATATCTCCTGTTGAAATTGGATACACACAAGAAAAAATCAAAAGAGAAAATTTAACTCCAATAGTAATGGAAATTTTTGGCATAAAAATTAGAGTAAAAGAAGAAAATGGTTGGAATGATGCTAAATTTTTTAGACTAGGTGGAGAGACTATAAGAGAAGAAGATTTTATTTAGTTTTTTTTTCAAAGCGGTCGATTTTGAGAATTTTGACAGAGAAATAAACTACAAAAGCGATAATTAAAAAATCGATTAAGCTACTGATAAAACTACCAAATAAAATTTGAGCGGAGCCAATTTGAAAATAAAATTTACTTAGATCGCCAATTTTGCCCAACAAAAGACCTACAAATGGATTAATAATATCAGTAACAAGCGCAGTAACTAGTTTGGTGATAGATGTTCCCATAACCACACCAATAGCCAAACCAATAACTCCTTGTGACTGAATAAATTCCATAAATCCTTTTAGTTGTTTTTTCATATTTAAATTATATCAATAAATAAACATAGCGTCGCCAAAACTAAAAAATCGATATTTATTGTTTATAGCTTCTTGATAAGCTTTAAAAATTTTTTCTTTACCAGCAAACGCAGAAACTAACATTAATAAACTTGATTCTGGAAGATGAAAATTGGTGATTAAACAATCAACAAATTTAAATTTATATGGTGGAAAAATAAAAATTTGGGTAGATTTTTGACCTGATTCTAGGTAGTTTTTATTACAAGCACTTTCTAATGTTCGAACAGAAGTAGTACCAACAGCAATTATTCTCTTACCATCTTTTTTGGCTTGATTTAATCTTTTGGCAACACTTTGTGTAATTTCATAAAATTCGGAATGTAATGTTTTTGATTCAAGATTTTCTGGTCGAAGATTTTGAAAAGTACCTAAACCCACATGAAGAGTAATATATTCGATTTGAACACCTCTTTTAATCAATTTCGACAATAACTCTTTGGTAAAGTGAAGACCAGCAGTGGGAGCAGCAGCTGAACCAACTGTGGCTGCATAAACAGTTTGATATTCTGAGCGAATTTGTTTTTCGGTTTGAGTAGATTTAATATAAGGCGGGATTGGAGTGTGACCAATTTTATCTAAAACTTGAAAAAACTTGGCATTTTTATAATTAAACTTAATTTCTATTTCTCCAGTAAGAGAATTGCTTTGAATAATTTTTCCAATCAAATTGTGATCAAATTTAATTTCCCGACCAATTTTGGGACGAGGTTTAGAAATGGCAGCCCAAGTATCATCTTTAACTTGACGGATAAGTAAAATTTCAATTTCTCCTCCAGTATCTTTTTTGCCTAAAAGTCGAGCTGGAAAAACTTTGCTTTGATTTAAAACCAAAACATCATTAGGCCCAAGTAAATCGGTAATTTCAAAAAACTGAAGATGATTAATTTTTCCGGTAGATTTTTCTAAAGTTAATAATCGACAATGATCTCGTTTTTCAGCCGGTTTGTTGGCAATTAAATTTTGTGGTAACTGATAATAATAATCTTTTATATCCAAGGACATGGAGGTATTTTACCAGAAGTTAGTTTAAAACCATTATTGAATCAATATTGTATAGTTTATTGTCACTATTACCTTATTTAGAAACAAGGCGAATGAAACCCAAGCAAGATATGGCCAAAGTAAAATTGATGCGGTTTTATTTATCTTCCAAAACTTTACTATTGTGATTAATATGGTTAACCACAATATGACTATTTCATAAAAAGCTAGAGCTGGAGAACGAAGACCAAAAAATAAAAATGACCAAAGAGTGTTTAAAATAAGTTGAATCCAAAACCAAAAAAGATTATTTTTTTTATTCCAAACTAGATAAAGAGCAACACCCATAAGCAAAAATAGAAGTGTCCAAACTGGACCAAAAACCCAAGAAGGCGGATTAAAACTAGGCTTGACTAAATCAGTAAGATACCAGCCATTAACCGAAGATGTGGTCGCAACACTACCAATAATTCCGGCACCTTCAGTAATTAAAATACAAAGCAATAATTTACCAAAATTAAATTTAGTTTTATTTTTTGACTTCATAATTAATACTAACATTTTTTAAAAACATAATTTGTCGACCATCAATGGAACTAATTTTTTGAAAACCAAATTTTTCATATGTATGAATGGCAGCAAAATTATCAATCGAAGTTTCTAACCAAAAACCAGTAATGAGAGATGGCTTTTGTTTTTCAAGAAGATCAGCAAAAGCAGTTTTCATAAATTGTTGAGACAAACCAAGTCCTCTGGCTGAACCATAAATTCTGATAGCGAAAGTAAAATTAGCAGGAATATCTATTGGTGGATCTTTTTGTCCAAACCAAATAATTCCTAAAAGGTTGTGATTTTGGTCAGCTAAAGTATAAATAATTCGACCTTGAGTTAACCATGTTTTAAAACTATTTATATCTTTAAATCGGATTGAATCAGAAGTAAATTTTTTAACATCTGCATCAGTATGACTATATTCAATAAGTTGATGAATCTGACAATCTAAAATTCCTTGTTTAATAAAAATATCTTTATCAAACTCCATATTAAAGATAATATTCCTTCACTAATCCAGTTTCAGTTTCTTGATTAGCATAAGCGTGAACATTTATATATTGTTCAATTCCTGAACCAATAATTTTTTTCTTTAAAAGTTCATCTATCTGAAAAATACCAGCAGAATTGTTCATTAAAATATTTAATTGAATTGGTTTTTCTTTACCTGATTCAATCTCTACTTTATCAATAGCAGCAGCAGAAACAGAATATATATCTAGTTTTTTTGATTCATAAGCAATTCGGGAACGACCTTTACTCATATCAAGTGCATCGGCAACACGAACAATACCAGCTTCTAAGGTGAGAGGTTTACCATCACTTCGATGACTAATAATGGCATGAAGAGTTTCAGAAATTACAATAGTTTTTTCTTCTATTGGTAAGAAATCGATAATTTGATGAAGTAAATTATTAGCTAAAAATAAACTATAAGTTTCGTGATCTTTACGACTAATAGTCATGCCTAAATCATGTAATACACTAGCTAAAAATATTATAACTTCGGCGTAATCATTGGAAAGATTATAATCCTTAACAACAGACATATTAATTCCCTTTTCGACTAACATTCTACTAATTTTTAGAGCAATGTTGGAAACAATTTGAAAATGAGTCCGACCGTGATCTGTCATTCCTAAACGATCAACGGCATTAACATTGATAATTTTCCATAAAGCCAAAATTTCTTGATTAGTATTAATATTGTTAAGTGTTTTTTTGAGTAAAGAATTTTTATTTTCAGGAAGAGTAATTTTTTTGAGTTCGTTGATTTTTGTTTTTTTCATAATTTATTAATAATTAAACTAGTTGATTGTTGAGAAACTTTTTTGGTAACAACAATAATTTTAGAGTTGACAAACGTAGCAATGGCAGTTTTTAACTTTAAATTTTGATCGCCTTGAGTAACTGCAATTATATCTGGTTTTAACTGATTAACCAAATCTCGATACTGTTGATTAGTTTTAAATTCAGGCAATAAAATAATAAAATCAACAGGTTTAAGATAAGTTAAAAATTTAGCTCGATTAATTTGAGAATTAATTGGTCGATTAATTCCTTTAAGGCGACGAATAGTTTGATCGGATTCAAGTAAAACTATAAGAGTATCTCCTTTAGTTTTAGCTTTTTGTAAAAAAATTAAATGCCCTAAATGGACAAGATCAAAACAACCACCGACTAAAACAATTTTTTGTTTTTGTTGATGAATTGATTGACAAAATTTTTTTATCTGAGAGATTTTAACGATTTTGTTCACTGTTGAAGTATAACAAAAATTATCTCTTGCCTGTGCCAAAAATTAAACAAGTGGCAGTATCTTTTACTCCAATGCCAACATAATTCCAATTGTTATTTAATTGGTTTTGATTGTGATCCTCATCACTGGCATAAATCCATTCAATAAGATGAACTCCGTTTAATCGATAACCATAGCTAGCATTTTCTCCCAACCAACTGAATCCGAGTTTATCAAAACCATCTTCATTAGTAAGAAAATTATTAAAACCTTGATGACTATCTAATTTTTCTTTTTGATAAAAAAAATCAGCTCGACTTTGAGCATATTCAGATAATTTAGAATCCATGGTTAACTTTTGAGAACCATGTAAGCTACGATAATTATTGAGGGCTTCAAGAATTTCAGCGGCAGAGGCCATAACTGAATCTTGACCAACTTTTATAGTCCAAGTATGTTCACCAATTTGTTTGGCAACACCCCAAGGTTGATTGTCAGTTTCAATATTTTTTATAATTGTTGGAGACGGAATTGGTGTTGGTTTTTTAGTTGGAATTATAGTTGGAGTTGCAGTAGGCACTTCTGTAGGTTCAATATTTTCTGGAGCCGGAGTATCTTGGATAAATTCATTATTTTCCAAAACTGGATATGTGGTTTTAATCAATGAATCTTGAATGATTGAAATGAAAGATTTTTTTTGAAAAATAGGAATAATATAAACAGTAACCAATACTATTAAGGCGGCAATAAAAATTATAATTACAAAAGTTTTTTGAATTGTTTTCATTTGTTATTTAATTATATCTTAGACCAATATGGTCAAGTAATATCTAATAAAGATAGTAAAAAAATCATATTTAACATATCTCTTGACATTTTGCTAGCAGCAGTTATAATTAATTGCTAACAAGTTATTAATTAAATAAGGAGGC
>CAZLAG010000016.1:0-11110 GCA_964557475.1 uncultured Gammaproteobacteria bacterium | reverse complement strand
ATCAGAAATTTCCTCAACTGTTGCCAAACAAGTAATAATTGAAAGTTATCAAACCGGTGTTGATCCAGTCAAAATTGCCAAATCTAAGGGTTTAATTCAAGTTTCTGATAGTGGTGAGATAGAAAAAATTGCCAAAGAGGTGATTGCTCAAAATACTAAAGCAGTTGAAGATTACAAGAAAAATCCTGGGAGTATTGGCTTTTTAATTGGCCAACTTATGAAAGCTTCCAAAGGCTCAGCCAACCCTCAACTTGCCAAAGAAATTTTGGAAAAACTGCTAAAATAATTCATGTTTCAAAACGTAATTTTTGATTGGTCTGGGACAATTTGTGATGATACTTATGTTGTCTATCAATGTGACATGGAAATCTTTAAGGCATTTGGGGTTGAGCCGATTTCTTTTGAAGAATTCAAACGTGAATGGGAAATGCCTTTTATGAATTTTCTTCACAAATATATTCCTGACGTTACCATGGAGCAACAAAGTGAAATATTTAAAAAAGCTTTATATAAATATAATCAAAATAAAATCTTTGATGGTTTTGATAAAGTTATAAAAAAATTTTTTGATCTCCAAATTAATTTGTTTATTCTTAGTAGTGATCCTGGTCTTTTATTAGATCAAATTAAAATATTTAAACTAGATGGTTTATTTAAAGAAGTAATTTATGGTGTCCATGATAAAACAGAATCGTTAAAAAATTTAGTTAAAAAACACAACCTCTCATTAGACAAAACTATTTTTATTGGTGACACCAGTCATGAAGTTGAAGCCAGTAAAATTGTTGGTATTAAATCTGGTGCTGTTACTTGGGGAACTTTTCTTGAAGAAAAATTAAAACCTTACAATCCCGATTTTATAGTTCATAATTTGGATGAGCTAAAAAAAATTATTTTAACTTAATATGTCTAAATCAAAAATTAATTACATTCTAATTATTATTGGTGTAGTCATACTAACTGCTTTTATTGTCCGTTTTATTAGCCCAGAAGATTCTTGGGTTTGTCAAAAAGGGGAATGGATTACTCATGGTCACCCTGCTGTCGAAAAACCAACTGAAAAATGCGAAATTAAATAAGGTTTTCCAATTCTCTTAAACTTGTTACTGTTTTTACATCTTCCATTTTTTCATTATCTATTCTATTAATCCAAATCAACTCTAAATCTGGTCGATTAGATTTTAGAGTCTCTATAACTTCTTTTTTATCATCAATTACTATTGCTCCAACAGGTAATTTATTTAGAAAATCTAATGCTGTTTTATTTCTATCTATAAAAATAACACTTTCATCAAAAAAGTTTTCAACTCCAGAATTTTTTATTTTTAATTTTTGCAAACTTACAAAACCTTGTGAATAAATCCCTAATATATATTTTTCTTTAATCTTATTTAAAACTTCAATAGTTTCCGAAAACAATGATTGTGAATAAATATCTAAATTATCAGTACTAAAATCTTTTAGACTAATTTCTTTATTAAATTTTTTACTAAAACTATTTACAAAATCATTTATTTCAAAATTATCTGATCTGGTTAAATTATCAAAATATTTTTCTTCAAATTCAAAAATTTCTTCTTCTGTCGTTTGACATATTTTGGCTAAATTACTTCTTAGCCTTTTTTTATATTCAGTTTTACTAAACAAAGTATCATCCCAATCAAACAAAATTATTTTTTTATTCATAACCCTATTTTATCGTAAACTTAAATTTTAATTTAGGTTAAAATAAGCCAGTGACTAAATTTGACGACGAATATAAAAAATTAAATCCTGAACAGAAAAAAGCAGTTGATACTCTCGAAGGTCCAGTTATGGTTATAGCAGGTGCAGGAACAGGTAAAACTCAAACAATTACCCTACGAATTGGCAAGATCCTAAAAGAAACCCAAGTCAATTCTAATAATATTCTTTGTCTTACTTTCACCGATTCTGCCGCCTTAAACATGCGTACTCGCTTACTAGATTTGGTTGGTTCCGATGCTTATGGTGTCAAAATGTGCACCTTCCATTCATTTTGTAATTCAGTTATCAAAGACAATCCTCAATATTTTTTATATTCTCAAAAAGAATCCGTTTCTCTTGACGATGTCAAAAAAATCCAAATTATTAGATCGCTAATCGAATCTCTTCCTCAAAGTAGTCAATTAAAAAATATTAACTCGATTTATTTTTATCAAAACGAAATTGCCAAAAATATTCAAAATTTAAAAAAGGAAAATATTACCCCAGAGCGTTTTGGTGAATTATTAAATGACTCCCAAAAATTTTCCAAAATTGCTGATTCTTTTGCTCAAAAACTTGGTCTTATTCGAGCCACTCCAAAAGCTGCTCCAGAAATTTTAGCTCTTATTAATGATTTAATTTATCAGCTAAAAGATCTACCAATTTATCAAACTAAAATAAATTTATTCTTAAATCTTTACGAAAGCGAGGAAACTTCACTTTCTGATTTCAAAAAAAATGTCAAAGATCTAATCGAAAAAACCGCCAATCAAATTTCCAAACAAAAAGATTTATTGATTATCTACCAAGGTTATCAACAGCAATTACAGCAACAAAGTTTGTTTGATTATGAAGATATGATTCTTTGGGTGATTAATGCTTTTAAAACTAATCCTGAATTACTTTTAGATTATCAAGAAAAATATCAATATTTATTGGTCGATGAGTTTCAAGATAGTAACAATGCTCAATATGAAATCATTGATCTTTTGACCAAAAATCAAGAAAAGCCCAATATTTTTGTGGTTGGTGATGATGATCAATCAATCTATCGTTTTCAAGGCGCTTCTATCGAAAATATTTTTTCTTTTTATCAAAAATATAAAACTGATATTCAGGTAATTGCTCTCAAAAATAATTATCGTAGCCATCGTCTTATTTTAGATTCTTCCAATAGTGTCATTTCTCATAATCAAAATCGAATCACTCGTTATATTGAAAGTTTAGACAAATCTTTAATTTCTACCAAAGATTTTGATCCAGATCCAATCAATCTTTTTGCTGCTAGCAACTCTAATGAAGAGAATTATTACGTTGCTACCAAAATTAAAGAACTTATCGAGTCGGGGACAAAACCTGATCAAATTGCTGTTCTTTTTAGAAACAATGCTGATATTAATGATCTTTTGCCATTTCTTGATCAACTAAAAATTAAATATCTTCGCTCAGATTCTATCGATATTTTTCAATCAATCGAAATTCAACAACTTCTTACTCTTTTTAAATATTTAATTAATCCCATCGACAATGAATCATTAGGAAAAATTTTATCTTTCAATTTTTTGGGAATTAATTCGGCTGATCTTTATAAATTATATTTATACACTCACCAAAACCATCTTAATTTATTCGATACTATAGGCAATAAAGAAATTTTAACTGATATCAAGATTTCTCCAAAATCAATTATCAAACTCTATAATTTTTATCTACGTGTTGCCAAAGTCCAAAAACTTTTAGTCAATCAACCCGTTACCGAAGTTTTTAATTTTATTATTCGCCGTTTTAAATTTTTGTCTTATGTTTTAAAAAATAAAAACATTGAATTACTTAAACAATTAAATACTCTTTACTCACATCTCAAAAATGCCTTAGCTATTGAAAAAATCACACTCGATCAATGGGTGACTGGTATTTTGCTTTTACAAGAAAATAATTTAGAGCTAAAATCTCCACCACTTATCGATGACTTGGAAAACAGTATTAAATTGATGACTGTCCATAAAAGTAAAGGTTTGGAGTTTGAACATATTTTCTTAATTAAAGTTTTATCAGGTAAATGGGACAATACCCATTCTCGTGATTTACTCAAACTGCCACTTGGCATTTCTCGTTCTGATGCACTTCAAATTGATAATAAAGATGTTGAAGAAGATAGACGCCTTTTTTATGTGGCTCTAACTCGTGCAAAAAATCAAATTTATATTTCTTACCCTCGTTTCAATGATTCTGGAAAAGAGCAACTTCATTCAATTTTTATTAATGAAATCGACGATAAACTTATTCAAAAAGTTTCTTCCACTTCTCAAAGTGAAGCCGAAAGTTTACGACTCTTTTTTACCCCTCAAAGTTGTACTTTAGATTCAAAAGATTTGTCTGCTTACATCAAAAATTATTTAGCCACTTCGTATAGGTTCAATATCACTCATCTCAATTCTTATCTCAAATGTCCTTTGTGTTTTTTCTTCAAAACAATTTTGCATCTTCCCCAAGCCAAAAATCGTAGTCTTTCTTTTGGAACTAGTGTTCACGGCGCCCTTTCATATCTTTTTGTTAGTCTCAAAAAAGAAGGGAAGTTAATTAGTCTTGAAAAATTTTTAGATATTTTTGCTCAAAACCTAGACAAAGAACAACTTGAGCAAAATGATTATCAAGATTTATTGCATCACGGTAAAGAAGTTTTAACCGCTTATTATAATAATTATCAAAATTCATTTACTGGTAATTATTTTTCCGAACGAGATTTTAAATTTTTTGGAGCTCGTTTAAATGACATTCCAATTACCGGAAAAATCGATTTGATCCAAAGCTTTGGCAAAAATGAAGCCAATGTTATTGATTTTAAAACCGGTCATCCTGATGGTAAAAATCAACAACTTTCTCCAGAAGGTGATTATTTTCGACAATTAGTTTTTTATAAACTTCTTTGTCAGCAAGCCAAAGGTTTCCCTTATCAGATCGAAAATGGAACTATTGATTTTATTGAAACCAATTATAAAAAACAATTTGTTCAAAAAACTTTTAAGTTAACCCAAGAAGATGTTGAAAAACTAAAAGTTTTAATTACTGATACTTTTCAAAAAATTTCTAATTTAGAATTTGCTCCGTCATCAACTTGTGATGACCCCGACCATCTTCATTATTTATTTGATAAATATTTTAAATGAAATTAAAAATAAAACGTTTTGATAAATCTTTACCATTACCTGAGCATAAGACTAAAGGTGCCGTTGCTGTCGATCTCTACTCACGAATTGATGTTGAAATCAAACCACAAGAAATAGTCTATATTCCTATGAATGTTGGTATCAAAATTCCAGATGGTTATTTTGTTATGATGGTTTCCAGAAGTTCGACTCACAAAATGGGAATAAGATCAGTCAATGGTGTTGGTATTTTTGATCGTGATTTTCATGGTGATAATGATGAGTATAATTTTGTTGCCACAAATTTTACCGACAAACCCGTATTTATTGAAAAAGGCACTCGTCTTTGCCAATTACTTTTAATCAAATGCGAAAATTTTGATTTCGACGAAGTCGATCACTTGGGCGACACAGACCGCGGCGGCTTCGGCACAACTGGTGTAAAATAGCCTTATGATTAAAGAAGAATCGGCCCAAGTTTTGGAATTGACAGCAGAATCAATAGAAACAGAATTAATTGGATATAAAGATAAGCCTTATGAATGTCTTTTTGAATATATATGGAATTCTTTCGATGCACAAGCAACAGAAGTGTCAATAAATTATTCAATTCCAGAAAGCACAATTGGATATATATCAGATGTTTCAATTGAGGATAATGGAGTTGGTTGGGATTTTGAAAAAGAGAAAAATACAAAAATGTTTTTGTCCTCATCAAAATTCAAAGAAAACACAAAAAATAAAACTTTGCCCAGAGGTAAGTTTGGAAGAGGTAGATATGTCTTTTTTTGGATAGCTAACGAATTAAAAGTTTTAAGTTCGGGTCAGAGTTTAATTTTAAAAAGAGATACAGAAGTAAATCCAATTGTTGATAAGACAGCTCCTACTAAGGGTACCAAAGTTGTTATTATTGGTCCTAATTTAACTTTTTCGAGAGCACTTGTCGAAGAAAAATATTTAATTAATGCATTAAAACTGCATTTCTGTTGGTTTCTAGAAGAGAACCCAAATTTCAATATATTTGTAAATGGGAAAAAAGTGGACTATACGACAAACATAGAAAAAAAAGTTTCTTTTACAAAAAATGATTTACCAAAAGAATTATTCGAAAAGATTAATGATGAATTATCTATTGATATTATATTGTGGAAAAATAAACCAGAGGAATGGTCAAATTTATATTTTATTGATCCAAAATCAGGTAGCGAAATATTTGTAAAATCATCAGGAATGAATAAAAAAGGTGATGATTTTTGGCATTCTGTTTTTATAAAGTCAGAAATATTTTCAACTATTAAATCATCAGATATTGATACGGATTATCAGTCAAATCAACTAAAACTCTATTGTGGCGATAATAAAGATATTGGAGTAGAAATTATAAAATTTATTGTAAAAAAACTTATTGAATTACGAAAACCGTATTTATTTGCAAAATCAAATGAATTTATAAGTGATCTTAAGCGTTCTAAAAAAATGCCAAATCTTAAAGAATTTGGCATATGTGATGAAGAAAATTTCGATGATCTACTTAAAACTATTTATACTATCTCTCCGTCAGTGTTTGTTGGTAGAAATGAAAAAGAGGTGAAATTTTTTTGTGCAACTTTTGCTGGACTATTATCTACAAATAATGATGAGTTAATAAAAATTATATTAGAACAATTGCAAGATCTTAGTGATCAAGAAGTTATAGATTTAAAAGAAATTTTAAAAAGAACAAAATTATCAAACATAGTGAATACTGTTAAAGAAATTAATGGCAGATTAGACACTTTAACTTTGACAAGTAAATTACTTTTTCAGTATGAAAAAGAAACTTTAGAAGTAGAAAATCTACAGAAAGTCTTGAATGATAATTTTTGGATATTTGGAGAACAATTTAGATTATTTGCTAATACAGAGGGAGCTTTAAGTAAGACTTTAAGAAAATACGCAATGGAAATTCTAAAAATAGATAATCCAGATGTTAATACTGTGTCAAGAAAGGAATTAGATATCTTTTTAACAAAAACTGATCATTCAGGAATAGATTTGCAAGAGAACATAATAATAGAGATTAAAAGACCTTCAATCAAGATAGGTAAAAAACAATATCTACAAATAGAAGAATATGCAACCATTATTAAGAAAGAATCAATTTGTAATGGTGATTGTCAGTCTTGGGAATTATATTTGATTGGTAATGACTATGATGAATACATTGTTGATCGTATAGAAAGTATGAAAAATTATGGGGAAAAAAGAAAGGGTTTGGTCATGGTGTATCCAGACAAAAATATGAAGATATATGTTCGTAAATGGTCAGATATTCTTGAAGCTGAATGGGGAAGCAGATTAAAATTCTTAAAAGACAAACTTAAAACCCAAGAGATTATTGATACTTGCGTAAATCCTGATGAAATAACTCAAACTATTTTAAAAAAGTAATTTTATAAAAAACAACTTTTTAAAAAGATTGTTTTTCTTAATAAAAGAATATTAAGAAGTTTTAGGTACAACTGGACAGAAATAATTAAAGTGTTATTATATTTATCTTCAAAGAGTTTAAGGTAATTGCACCTTTTAAATTCAGTCCTAGTTTGGAATTAGACGAAATATAAAAGAGAGGAGGAATCAATAATGCAAGATTCGAGAGAAGTCGGTCAACTAAGTGATCCGAAAATACGTCACCAGGCACGTTTGGCTCATGACGAGAAGTTAACCACAGACGCGCCCCCACTTCACGACCACCAAAGACGACCCGATGATGGTCAACTTGGCACTCCAGTAGGCTTTCAACTCATTCCTTCCACTTCTTCAACCACAACTCAAACTCCCGTCGCCTAAAACCATCATTCTCTTTTAACTCCAAACACACGCCCGCAAAATCGCAAAAGGATGCGCCTAACAAGGTGTCTGATATTTGCGATTTTTCATTTATAATGAACATATGACTTTCGTATACATCCTTTTAGTTTTAATTTTGGCCGCTTTGGTTTTTGTGATTCTCAAATCCAAAAAAAATAATCCAGATCAACTATCTCAAGAAATTTCCAATAGCTTAAATAAAATTTTTCCAGAAGTTCTTAAAAACGCCAATCAACAACTAATTACCATGGCCGATCAAAAAATTGGTACCGATCTTTCCAATAAAAAACAAGCCATTGAAGAGTTGGTCAATAGGGCATTGCTTGAAATTGAAAAGAATAATAAAAAAATGGAAGATGTCGAAAAAACTAGAGTCGGATCTTTTTCAGCTCTTACCGAAAAACTTGAAGAACAAAAAGCTCTTACCAATCAACTAAAAATAACCACCGAAGGTCTTAAAAATGTTTTGAGTAACAATCAAATGAGAGGTCAGTTTGGTGAACAAGTTGCTGAAGATTTACTCAAAATGTCTGGTTTTGTAGCAGGTGTCAGTTACGACAAACAGGTGAGTGGAGCCACTTCTCGTCCTGATTTTACTGTCTATATGCCCGATGGCATGAAAATAAATATTGATTCCAAATTTCCATATCAAAATCTAGTCAAAATGAGTGAAGCTGATGGTAAAGAAGAAAAAGAAAAATTTAAAAAAGCTTTTGAACAAGATATCAAAACCAAAATCAAAGAGGTTACCAGTAGGGAATATATTAATCCAGAAGAAAATACTGTCGATTTTGTGGTTCTTTTTATTCCAAACGAAATGATTTTCAGTTTTATATATGATCGTTTTCCTGAAGTTTGGCAAGATGCTATGGGTAAAAAAGTAATTCTGGCAGGGCCTTTTAGTTTCACTGCAATTTTAAGAATGGTTCATCAAGCTTATGATAATTTTCGTTATCAAAAAAATGTGGCCACAATTATCGGTTATATTAAAAAATTTAGTGAAGAATTTGAAAATTATAATAAAAGTTTTAAAGATTTAGGTGTTAGAATTGAATCACTACAAAAACAATATGTCGCTGTCGACACCACCAGAACCAATCAGCTCATCAAGATCGTCAACAAGATCAAAACCGAAGAAGTTCAACATGTTGACAAACTTCACGAATAATAAATTCATCTATTTTTCCGCTATATTTTGGATCAGTTTTTTTATCTTTATTATTTTTGTTTCTCCAGAATATCTTTGGTCAAAAATAATATTTTTTCTCATAATTTTATCGGCTTTAATTTCCACCAACTATATATTTTTTAAAAATATTTGTTTAAATTTATCAATTTCTTTTTATCTTTTTTCTTTTTTAATATTACGATTTTTTCATCAATTATTTCTAATGAATTTTATTATTCTCACTTGTCTTTTTATCGTTCTCTTTTTTATTTTTGACAAGCCGGTTGTCAAAAATTAATTTTATTTAAATTTACCTCTTGACACCGTTTAGCAGTCGCTCTATCATATTGCTAATATGACAGATTTAACTCAACGACAAATCAAGATTCTAAAGTGTATTACAGAAGAATTTATTGAGACTGCTTCTCCAGTTGGATCAGAAACTTTGGAAAAGAAATTTTCCTTAGGTATTTCTTCAGCTACTATTAGAAATGAGATGTCTGCTCTTACTCAACTTGGTTTTCTTAAAAAAAGCCATCTTTCAGCTGGTCGTTCACCAACTTCTATGGGTCTTAAGTATTATGTTCGAAATCTTATGACTCCCAAAAACTTAACTGTTAGTGAAGAAATCGGAGCTAAAGAAAAAATTTGGGATTATCGTAATGAATTTGAGCGTCTTTTAAAAGAAACCACCAAAGAATTAGCTACTAAGACTCGATCTATGGCTATCGCCACTACCGATCACGGTGCTATTTATAGTTATGGTGCTTCAAATCTTTTAGATGAACCAGAATTTTTTAATATCGATGTTACCAAGACTGTTCTTTCACTATTAGACAATGCTAATTTTTGGTTTGAGATTCTTAAAAAGGCTAGTGGTCAAGACGAAGAAAAAGTAATTCATCTTTTAATTGGCGAAGATTTAGGAATGGAGCATCTTGAACCATGTGGATTTGTCTACCAAAATTATCAAGCCGGTCCTCATCGAGGTATTTTAGGAATTGTTGGTCCAGCTCGTTTTCGCTATACCAATGTTGTTCCTGTAGTTGATTATTTTGCTGAACTTATTTCTACTATTACTCGTTAATTAATTTATGGCTAAAACAAAAACAACTACTAATAATATTTCTGCTGACAAAATTGTTGCTTTAGAACAAAAAGCAGCTGAATTAGAAGATCGCTTAAAAAGATCGTTAGCTGATTATGTCAATTTAGAAAAAAGAATTGACTCTCAACGACAACTTTTCGTCACCTTAGCTACCGTTAGTATCGTTACCAAAATGGTTGAAGTTTTGGATGATCTTTATTTATCTTACAATCATCTTCAAGATCAAGGCCTTAAAATGACCATTGATAAGTTTGTTAATATTTTAAGATCTGAAGGTGTTGAGGAAATATCTGCCGAAAACCAAGAATTTGACCCTCAAACTATGGAATGTGTCGAAGTCGTTGATGGTCCAAAAGATCAAGTTATTTCAATTCGTAAACGAGGTTATAAATTAAACGATCAAGTTATCCGTCCAGCTCAAGTGGCTGTCGGAAAATCTGATCAAATTACTAATTAATTATTTTTTATAAAAACTATGTCAAACAAAATCATCGGAATCGATTTAGGCACTACCAACTCTTGCGTTTCTGTAATGGAAGGTGGTAGTCCAAAAGTTATAATTAGCGCTGAAGGTCGCAATACTATACCTTCAATTGTTGAACCAATCAAAAATTTGGTTGGAGATTTAGCCAAACGTCAAATGGTTCTCAATTCTGCCAATACTATTTACAGTATTAAAAGATTAATGGGTCGTCGTATTGATGATCCGGAGGTTAAGAAAACTCAAAGTGTTGCTCCTTACAAAATAGTTGCCGGAAAAGATAAAATGGCTGCTGTTGAAATTAATGGAAAAACGTATACTCCTCAAGAAATTTCCGCTATGATTTTACAAAAATGTAAAGCTGATGCCGAAAAGTATCTTGGTGAAAAAGTTACTGATGCTGTCATTACAGTTCCAGCCTATTTTGATGATTCACAACGACAAGCTACTAAACAAGCTGGTGAAATCGCTGGTCTCAATGTTCAAAGAATTGTCAACGAACCAACAGCTGCTGCTTTAGCCTATGGTATGGACAAAAAAGCCAATGAGCTTATTGCTGTTTATGATTTAGGTGGAGGTACTTTTGATATTTCCATTCTTGAAATTGGTGATGGTATTTTTGAAGTTAAATC
>CAZLAG010000015.1:0-11410 GCA_964557475.1 uncultured Gammaproteobacteria bacterium | reverse complement strand
AAATTTTTCCAAAAAAAATGCCAAAGAAAATCGTAGCTCAGGTTGAAAATGAGCCAGTTAAAGTGGAACCAATTAAAATTGAGGTTCCAGAAATTAAAGAAGTAAAAGAAGAAACAGAACAAAACCCCTCTGTCCCGACTAAAGTTGAAATATCTCCCCTTGATGAAAGGGAGAAATCTATTGATATAACAAAAAAAGATAATAATACAGTTAGTTTTGTAAAGCCGGGTGTGGTGGCATCTCAACCAAATAGACCAGTAATGCAACAACCACAAAGACCAGTTCAGCACTATAATCCACCGATGAATAATGTAGTGACTCAACCGATTTCGGGTATTTTGGAAATTGTCCAAGATGGTAGTGGATTTGTGAGACCAAATTTTTTACCAAATGGAAAAGATGCTTATATTGGATCGATGCAAATTAGACGATATGGTTTAAGAGCGGGAGATTTGATTGTGGGTGTGGCCAAAATGCCAAAAGAAAATGAAAAATATTGGGCCATGACTCGAATTGATAAAGTTAATGATGGGGAATTGGCGGCAGCCTTAAAACGTCCTGACTTTAAAGATTTAGTGCCTATTTATCCAGAAAAACTGATGAAGTTGGAAACTGAAGCAGATATTTTATCAACTAGAATTTTGGATTTATTTTGTCCAGTAGGTTTTGGTCAAAGAGGAATGGTGGTGTCCCCACCAAAAGCTGGTAAAACTACTTTATTAAAAGAGATTGCTGCTGGAGTAGCTATAAATTACCCAGAAGTACATTTAATGGCAATATTGGTTGGAGAAAGACCAGAAGAAGTAACTGACATGCAAAGATTTATTAAAGGTGAAGTGATTGCTTCATCGTTTGATCAAAAACCAGAAGATCAAACTAGAGCGGCAGAAATTGGAATGGAAAGAGCCAAAAGATTAGTGGAATTAGGAAAAGATGTAGTAGTGGTATTTGATTCAATTACTCGACTCGCTCGCGCTTACAATTTAGCAATTCCAACCTCTGGAAGAACATTATCTGGTGGTTTTGATCCAGCAGCTTTGTATCCTTCAAAAAAGTTTTTTGGAGCCGCTAGAAAAATTGAAAACGGGGGATCACTTACAATTATCGGAACATCATTGGTAGATACTGGTTCAAAAATGGATGAATTGATTTTTGAAGAATTTAAAGGAACTGGAAATATGGAATTGAGACTGGAAAGAAATTTGGCTGAAAGAAGAATTTTCCCAGCATTTGATATTTTGAAATCAGGAACTAGAAAAGAGGAATTGATACTAGATCCAGCCACTTTAACTAAAGTAATTTCAATTAGACGAATGTTTGATGCTTTAGGTGACAATAATAATGCCACTGAAATGATAATTTCTCAGATGAGTAAAACTAAAAATAATGAGGAATTCATGGCTAAGATAGGGAAAAAGTAAAATAGATCTTAAATCGTAGATGATAGATCGTAGAAAAAATATAAGATAGTAAATTTTCTGGTATAATCGGGGCAAGTTTTAATATCTTGTAAAAAGCTATAGATATTTAAAATGGTCCTTTAATAATCCGTCATTTTATGGAATAAAAGATTTTAATCTTTTTGAGATAAATTTTTTCTGATTTACAAAATAATTTGAAAGGAGACTTTAAAAAATGGAGGAGAAATATGTGACTTCTCTAAAAGAGGATTTTGTTTCTAATCTCAAAACAATAGGGTTTCTCTTGGTGAATATTTTATTATTCATCATGGGATTGGCCTTTTTTTTGGCGATGGTCCAAACTAATACAGAATACTTGTGGTTTATCTACGGTTTAGCAGTGTTTTCGTTTGGCCTGATGATCATAAAATTGGCACCAAAAACTTTATTTGGGGCGTCGATTGCCAATGGAGGATCAGAAAGATTTTCCAATTTTACAATTGGTTTCTTTTTGATCGTCAACACGGTATCAGTAGTTGCAGTGATGTTGTTTTATGAAAAAAATGTTTTCATTGAAACTTTTTGGCAATACTGTTGGCCGGTTTTGGCAACATTAGGAGCAACACATTTGTTAGCGTTTATTGGCTTGTGCTTTGATTCGCTAATCAAAAGACTGAAAAAAGAAATCAAAGATGTAGTGATCGGAGGAATGGTTGGAGTTTTAATAATAGCAGTAGCTATCTTCTTGGCAAAAACGTTTTGAAAGAGGGAAAAAGTGAAAGAAACACGTAAGAAAAAGATCGTATCAATAATAACTGCACTAGTACTAATAGCAGTTTTTGCTTTTTTAGGAAAAATAATTTGAAAGAGAGAAGAGAAAAATGAAAAGCTTTTGGGAGGAACTAGGAGAAGTATTCCGTAAAAAGTCGCTGTTTATATATCTTTTTGGTGTGACTGGTCTAATAGTATTCATACTAGGATTATGTAACTCGACTAATTGGGCAATATGGCTGGGCGTGATTTTCATTGTAGTGTATCCGATTGTAATCTTTTTTCTCTTTACAAAGGGATACAAAACAAGAAAATGATAAAAATGACGGATGAACCGCCGAGAGAGTATAAGAGCACGAAAGTGTTTTTAAACTCTCTTTGGCGGTATTTTTTTGGAAAAAATTGGATTTCTAGTATAATAGAGACACAATGTTTGACTTGAAGGAAAATTTAGTAGAAGAGTTGAAGCTGATAGGTGAGTTTTTAAAAGCTCAGACAAGTTTTTTTTCCAAATTTTTTGGAGGATTTTGGGGTTGGATTGGAACTTTGAAAGTATTGATTTCAAAATTAATGTATCGACAAAGAGGACGATTTTCTCAAAGTTTTATTAATATCAGTATGGCAGTGTTGGCTTTTTTGACAGTGCTTTTTTCAGGAAAATTGGAAGATTTAATTAATGATAGTGGAAAGGAAGGAGTTGGTAGTAACTATTTGTTGATGGCCATGGATGGAACTGTAGCAGCAAATACAATGGTGTCGAATTTAGCAAAAGGGGAAACTACAGAATATAGAGTTGTTAGTGGTGATACAGTATCGTCGATTGCTCAAAAATTTGGAGTTAGTATTGATACAGTCATGTGGGAAAATAATTTGAAGTCAGTAGATGCAATTAAAGTAGGACAAATTTTAAAAATATTACCAGCGACTGGTGTAAGACATATAGTTAAAAGAGGAGAGACTATTTATAGTATCGCTAAAAATTATCAGGTTGATGCTCAGAACATCATCGATTATCCTTTTAACACTTTTGCTAATGATGAAACTTTTGCTTTGTCGGCTGGTCAAGAATTGATGATTCCTGATGGTATTAAACCAAAAGAGGTGGTTATCGATACTAAATATTTGGCAACAAGAAATGTAGCACCAATTCCTGGAGTAGTGGGAGAAGGGAATTTTATGTGGCCAACATCAGGAGGAATTTCACAAAAATATTCTTGGTACCATCAAGCTGTAGATATTGCTAATCATTCTAACCCACCAATTGTGGCAGCTCAGGGAGGAACAGTGGTAACAGCTGGTTGGAATGGTGGTGGTTATGGAAACTATGTAGTTATAGATCATGGAAACGGTTATAAAACTTTATATGCTCACATGTTAAATAATTCGGTTGTAGTTAAGGCGGGGCAAGTGGTTAATCAGGGTCAAAGATTGGGAACTATGGGAAGTACCGGAAGATCAACAGGAACACATTTACATTTTGAAGTGATTGGTCCGAGTGGAAAATTGAATCCATTAACAGTATTAAAATAGTTATTAGCTAATAGCTAGTAGTGAATAGTAAGACAAAAAACATTTTGGAGAAGAGAATGTGCGGGGAAAAAGACAATCAAAGGATTGTTTTAAAAAATTAGTTTTGGTAACGTTATAGTATATGAAGAATGTTTTGAAAATCTATACCAGATTAATTTTGTTTCTATTACCTTTTTTCTTTGTGCCGCAAATTTATAATGCTTTTAGTTTAGCTAAATCTGGTCTTTTATTAATTGGTGGAGCGATTGGTTTGATTTTGTGGATGATAGAAATGTTTGTAGATAAAGAAGAGACAGTTAAATGGAATAAATTAATGACTTGGTTTTTGGTTTTAGTAGTATTGATGGGAGTCACTTTCTTTATGATGGGGTCTGGTGTAAGAAATAGATCGATGATGACTCAATCAGGTTTTGGAACTTTTGTGGGTTTGTTGATGTGGGTATTTTTATGGCTTCAAGTTAATAGTAAAAAAGAAAAAGAAATTCAACTTAGATGGTTATCAATTTCCAGTGTTGTCGTGGCAATAGGATCATTGGTGGCTTTTATGATTCCATCATCAAAATTACCTTTAAATTTGCCTAAGTCAAATCCGATTATTTCAATTGGACAAGGATGGTCAGTAACAGGATCACTTTTGACGGAAGCAGTATTGATGTTTTTAGTGATGATTGAATGGTTAAAAAGATTGTTGACTAAATTGAAAAGTAAAGAAGAAATTAATCAATATTTGATGGAAGCAATTGGAGTAGTCTTTTTTGGATTAATTTTATTTTTAGATATTTATAAAATAGTTAAGTTGGGATGGGGTTATTTGGATATTAGAACAGCTTGGGTAATTGCAGTAGAAAGTTTAAAAAATAGTCCATTGTTTGGAGTAGGAACAGGTAATTTTTATCAAGCATTTTTGGTTTTTAAACCAGCATCTTTTAATTTAACAAAATTATGGTCTTCGGCTTTTGATACATCAGCCATGGGAATATTGAATTTATGGACAGAAATTGGAATTTTGGGTTTGGGATGGGTATTGTTTGGATTAATGGGTTTTGTTAAAAAAGTAAAAAATGACAACTATTTAGTAGTGTTGGTAATGTTGTTGGTGGCTTTATTTTTACCAATAAGTATGGTGACTTTGTTTTTATTGTTTTGGGTTTTAGCTTTTAGTGATATCTGGACACTGAAAGAAACAAAAATGAAACTTTTATTGGGAGAAAAGAATTTTAATGTAATGCCATATATAGTGACAATATTATTATTGGCTGGAATTGGGTGGGGCGGTTATTGGGAAACAAAAATGATAATTGCTGATGTTTATTGGATGAAAGCGGTTAAAGCTGCTAGTAAAAATGATGGTACTAATACTTATAATTATCAAGTTAAAGCTATAAAAATGAATTCAAATATGGCTGATTATAGAGCTATATTCAGTCAGACTTCCTTAGCTTTGGCACAAAATTTCTTAAATAAAAAAGAAATAAGCGATACTGATAAAGAAAATGGAACAAAGTTAATACAGTACTCTGTTAGTGAAGCTAAAACAGCTATTAATTTGGATCAATCAAATGCTGGTTATTGGTCAAATTTAGCTTCGATTTATAAGTCATTAATTGGTTTGGTTGATGGAGCAAATGATTGGTCGATTCAAGCTTACCAACAAGCAATTGCTTTAAATCCAAATGATCCATTATTGAAATTGAATTTGGGAGGATTATATTTTGGCTTAAATGATTTTGAATCGGCTGATAGAGTTTTTGAAGAAGTGGTGGTGAGTAAAAATGATTATGCTAATGGTTGGTATAACTGGGCTTATAGTGGTAAACAATTAGGTAAATTAGAATTGGCAGTAAATAGAATGAAACAAGCTTTGCAATTGGTTCCAGCTGATTCAAGTGACTATGAAACTGCTAATAAAGTTTTAGTTGAATGGGAAAAAGAATTGGAAGAGGCAAATAAAAAGAAAGGTGAAGAATTGAAAAATCAAACTTCAAATCAAGAAGATAAAACTTTGACTACTCCTCAAACTTTGCCAACTGGAACTGATAAGGAAAAAGAAATTCAACCAAATAAAGAAATGGCACCTCCAGTTGAAGTAACTCCAACTGTGGAAGTAAGCCCAACCCCGTAAATTAGATCATAGATCGTAGTTCTTAGATCGTAGAAAAACAAAATACAGATCGTAGATGATAGATCGTAGGAAAATAGATCTTAGGTTGTAGATCATAGATCGTAGAAAAACAAAGGCTTGAATAAATTGTTTGTTTTAATACAATTTATTCATGATTAATCAGTTTGATAAATTGAAAGTTCTTGAAAAATCTCATTCTTTTAATCTTGAAATTTATAAGTTGACTAAAAATTTTCCGATAGAAGAAAAATTTAGATTAACTGATCAAATTTGCAGATCTGCTAGTTCAACCCCAGCAAATATTGTTGAGGGTAATTGTAGAAAAACAACAAAAGAATTTATTCAATTTTTATATCAAGCTAAAGGATCTTTATCAGAAACACAATATCATCTTTTATTAGCTAAAGATTTAAAAATTATTGATCAACTAATTTTTGATAAATTAATTTGTGAGTCTGATGAAATAGGTAAAATGATTTCTGGTTTAATTTCTTTTTTAAAGACAAAATAATCTACGATCTAAAATCTATCATCTAAGATCTAGTTTATTATCCACCACTTAAACTGGATGTCTTCAGAAATGGCCTTTGGCAGACCGACAACAAACGAATCATTTGACTTGCTTAGAACTTGAAGGTTTTGATTTTTACCACCTTTAATAGCGGTGACGTAAACTTGAGAAGTGTCAGTTAGATTTTTGTTTTCAATAGTAATTTGGATTTGATTAGCTAAAAGAGTGGCGGTGCCAGATAGAGCATTGGAATCGGTAATATTGGAAATTTTAACTTGATCAATAGTTTGGGAATCAGCAATAATCAAATCAGAAGTCCCCATAGCTTGAATGGTAGGAGAATCAAGAGAGATCGTAGGTGATAGATCGTTGTTATTAGAATTAGAATTTTGAGAAGAAGAATAATTTTTATCTGGATTTTGAGCGATAATTTTTTCAATAGAGGTTTTTTCAGATTCGATTTGAGATTTTTGGTTAGGGTCGGTAACTATAGTAATTAATTGATTATAAGTTTTGAGAGCATCAGGAAGAAGTCCAATTTGTTGTTGAATCTTGGCTAAATCATAAAAATTTTGAGCTTTGGTTGGTTCAAGATTAATGGTTTGAGCCAAATAACTAATAGTGTTTTGGGCATCACCTTTAAAAGCATAAAGAGAAGCTAAACTTCTAGTAATTTCAGCATTGTTGGAATTTAATTTTAAAGCTTGATTGAGATCGGCAAGGGCTTGATCAACTAATTGTGGTTGAGAAGCCAATAAACTTTGATAAATACGACCTCGCTGAAAAAAACCACGATAGTCTGATGGGAATTCTTTGATAGCTTGAGTAGCAGCGAGAATTGATTGATTAAGATTCTCTAAAGTAGAATTTTGGTCTGATTGGTTTTGAAGAGCACTACTGAAATATTGTTGTGATGTTAAAAGATAATGTTGGATAGATTTTGGAACTTGAGTAGGTGATACAGAAGTTTCAGGTAAAGTAGTATTTGTATTATTAATTTGAGTTATATTTTGACTTTTATTTTTTAATAAAATAAGACCAGAAAAAGAGAGGAGAGTAATGCCAGAAATAGAAAGTAGAGGAAAAACGGGAAATGATTTTTTTGATAAAACCCTTCTGTCACTTTGTGACATCTCCCCTTGATTAAGGGGAGAAATATTGTTCTGGTTAGAATTTTGAATATCAAGGCCGAGTTGTTGTAATTGTTGAAGTTGGTCTGGGGTAAGATCCATATTTAAGTTTATCAATTAAATTTAATACCTTCTATCATTAAGCCTTCAAGTTTCATATCAGTACCGACTGGATCGGCATACCAAATACATTCAGTACGATCGTAATATGTTCCTGAAGGACAAGCAGAAGATCCACAAGCACCATCTCCACTATAAAATGAAGTGCCGTTGGTAAATTTATAACAAGTACCATAACCACCACTGTCACAAGCAGTGCCATTACTGGAATATTTTGTGTTACTACCACTGGCAGTGTAATAATATTTTTGTGACATCCAATAACAAGTATCAGAGGTTCCATAGGTAGAAACAGCGACTTCACAACTAGTAGATTTGTAATAAGAAGCAACACCGCCATGAAGATAATAACAGCTACCTGAACAACCACCACTGCCAGTATAACGAGTAACAGCGGCACCACCACAACCATATGTTGGATAATAAGTGCCACTAGCGACACTACCGGTGCTACAACCGCTTTCACAAACTCCGCCAAGACTCCAACAATTTCCATCACAAGCAGATGAATTGCAAGAAGTATAGACAGTGGCAGTAGTAATACCACTACCGGCTTTATTACATTCAGCGTCACAAGTATTACTAATGCCCCAACAAGAAACTCCAACCGCAGGGTCAATTACTACTGGATAATTTCGAGATGAATCATTGAGCCAATTTTTTCCTTCTGAAGTAATTTCTTTAGTAAAAATAAAGTTTCGACAATTTTTGAGGGAATTTTTTTTGTCTTCACATTCAAGATTTAATTTAACACCACTATTTTTAATAGAAGGATTGTTTTGTTCATACATAAAAGGAGCGGGAATTGACCAAAGAAATTTATTTGTCCCTGGTTCGTAGAAATCAATTTTGTCATTACTAATAATAGGATAAGCATTAATTAAAATAACTTTTTGTTGAAATAGGGGTACTGTCTGTTTTTGGTTAAGAATATAATTCTCAATTAATTGGCTACTATTAACGGCATATTTAAGATCAATAAATTGACTACCGTTTTGATAAATTTTTGGATAAATTATTTCACCGTTGATATTTTTAGATTTGGTCGATTGGCCATTTATTGGAAAAAAGGCAATAGATGAATTGTCTTTTTCAAATTTAATATTTGAATCAGTGTCATTAAAATTATCTGGGAAATAGGTATTGAAATTGTTGTTTTTATTTTGATAAATATATTTAGTATTTTGAATATTTTGAGTATCTTGATTGGCAGGAGTTGGTATTTTTTGTTCAGAAAATGAAGAACGAGTATTGGTATTTTTCTTTCTAGAAAGATTGAGATAGCCAAAAATAAGGGAAATTAATCCAAAGAAACAACCGATAGAAATTAATAAAATTAGTTGTTTTTTATGCATAATGGTATTTTATACTTTAATTTATAATCCACCAATTAAGAGAAAGATCTGTAGTAAGAGGATTATCAAGAGAAATCGTAAAATAGTTATTAGATGGTAGATCGTTGATCGTAGAATTGACGACTTTGTTTTTAACATATAAAACTTGGTTTTGAGTAGAACCTAATGGAGTAAGGTAGACCATGGAATTAGCGGTGATTTTGTCAGTAGAAATAATAAGTTCAGTTTTGCCGGCTGGTAAAGTAGCAGTACCAGCAGTGGCATTGGAATTTACTTTTGCCGAATTAGTGGCGATATTGATATCAGTATCAGAAGCAATAATAGTAGAAGCACTATCAGTAGCGATATTTAGTTTGGTAGAAGAGATATCGTTTAAAATTGATGCATTGGCAGTGAGTTTATTAGTGTTAATTTCGTCAGCAGTGATATTTTTGGCAGCAAAAGAACCAGTGACAGCAAGATTACCATTGACAGTAACATTACCATTGTCAGCAATGGTTAAAATGTCTCCCATAATATGAACAGTACCGGTTTGTGAAGGTTGGATATAGAGAGCAGAATTGGTGGTTTCAATGAAATTATCTTTGATAGCAATTTCACCGGCATTAAAAATTCCATTAATAAAAGTATTGCCGAGTTGAGTATTACCATTAACTAATAATTGAGCCCCGACAATTAAATTATTGGAAAGAGTTAGATTACTAGAAATAGTAAGAGAGTCAGAGGAGATGTCAGTGTACCAATCATTAGTTTCAGCTAAGAGAGCACTTTGACTAGCTTCATTTTTTGCAATTGTTTTTTGAATTTCTTCTCGAAGTGAACTAATTTTATCAGTTAAAAGATCACCAATAGAACCATTTTTTGAATATATTTGATCGGCATATAAAACAGCGACACTAGCTTCATTGGCAGTTAATTTATTAGTTTCAATTTCATTAGATTGACTTTTTTCACTTAATATATTTGGTGTATAAATTTTGGTGGCATCCAGATAATTAGTATAGACACCATCGGCAGTAATGCCGCTAGTTTGGATATCTTGAGTAGTTAGATTGGAGATATTAGCATTTTGAGAATTTATATTGGTAGAATTCAAGTTCTCAATATTAGCAAGTGGGGAAACTATTTCGTCAGAATTAATTTTATTAGATTTTAAATTGGAAACGAAAGCATTGTCAGTAATAAAGTCAGTGGTGGAAATTAAATTAGATTTTAGATTGGAAATAACAGCATTTTTGGCAATGAGATTAGTAGTAGAAATTAAACCAGTTTTTATTTTGGCAGCAACAATTTGATTAAATTCGGAAATTTTAGTGACAGCGTTGCCAAGAGCATCAGTAAGAGAGTAGTTGGCAGAATTAATTTCAGTTTCAATATCGTTGTAACCAAGAGAAATTAAATTTTCATCAGACATATCGTAATTAGTATTAATTTGACCAGTAGTAGTGATAGAAAGACCATCAAATTTATTATTAAGTTCTTGGATACTGGCTGTAAGCAAAGGAATAAGTTCGGTATATCTAATACCGAGATATCCATCATCATTGACAGCAATGGCTTCTGGAAGAACATTTTGAACTTGTTGAGCGATTAAACCAACTTGACGAATATTTTGAGGATCGTTTTTCCAACTATAAATAATTGGACTTAATTGCATAATTCGATCAAGAGGATTATCAATATTACTAATAATATTTTTTAAACGAATATCAGAAGCAGAAGCCCAAGAAGTAGCACCTGAAGCAAGAGAAACACCGTTGGTTTGAGCTCTTACAGTAATAGACCCAGAATTATTGCTGATAAGAGAAGTGGTACCGGCAACTTCGAGTTTGGCACCAGGATTAGTAGTACCAATACCAACGTTTCCTGAAGTAGCTAAGAATAAATTGCTTTCCCAACCGGTAATACCAACACCTTGAGTAGTGCTTGAACTGACACCAAGGAGTAAACCATTAGAATAATTTTGGATACGAGAAGCAGCACCACTAACCAAGTGGGTATTGGTTGAAGAAGTGTTGTAACGGATAGAACCAGTAGCATAAAGAGATAAAGAAGCAGCAGCAGCTGAAGAATTAGCAGCGTCTAAAAAGGCAGTATTATCTTCAGCATCAATGATACTGCTAGCATAGATTTCGCCAACGCTATTGGCAGAAATATAATTTCCGATAGTTAAAAGTTTGCCTGAAGTACTAGAAGCAGTGTTACCAATACCAATATTGCCAGCGATACTTAAATTGTTAGTAAAGTAACTGTTGCCACTAACACCAATTCCGTTAGTAAAAGTTTGTGGAGCGGTCCAAACATTGGTGGCTCCAAGATTTAAAGTTAATTTATTGCCAGTGAGAGATAATTTTGATGAATCATAATCGACAGCAACTGTTCTATTAACACCAGAACCACTGATACTAATACCAACACCATTGTTGAGAGTAGTAATAAAATTACCAGTTTGACCAATACCAACAAATCCA
>CAZLAG010000014.1:0-13042 GCA_964557475.1 uncultured Gammaproteobacteria bacterium | reverse complement strand
TATTCTATCCTATATACCAAATATTTACAAGAATTTATAATACACATATGGGAATCAGACAAAAAATATCAAATTTACTCCATCGACGTCAGAATAGTATTCTTTCAGCATCTTTAGTTTTGGCTGTTACTTTCGGAATTTCTGCTATCTTGGGTTTTTTGAGAAGTCGTTTCTTATATGCCCAATTTTTCAAATGTTGTACTGCTGATCTTGATGTTTACAACGCCGCTTTCCGTCTTCCTGACCTTATTTTTAAACTTTTAGTTACCGGAGCTTTATCTGCTTCGTTTATTCCTGTTTTTTCGACATATCTTCAAAAAGATTCTAAAAAAGCTTATCAATTAGCTTCTGCAATTATTAATATTCTTTCGGTTGTTTTTATTTTTGCTGCAGTCATAGTATTAGTTTTTACTACTCCCCTAACCAAACTGATAGCTGCCGGTTTTAGTAATGATCAATTAATTCTTATGGTCAATTTGACCCGAGTTCTTTTGATTGCTCAAATTTTCTTTTTACTCAGTAATTTCATTACTGCCATCCTTCAAGTGAATGAAATTTTTATTGTTCCAGCTCTTTCTCCTATTATTTACAATCTAAGTATCATAGCCAGTATATTTTTATTGGCTCCGAAATATGGCATTCATGGTGTTGTTTATGGTGCTGTTTTTGGTGCATTTCTTCATTTTATTATTCAAATCCCGTCGATAAAAAGAATTGGTTTTAAGTATTCTTTTAAAGCCAATCATAAAACACCTGGTGTTAGGGAAGTTTTTCGTTTAATGTTACCCAGAAGTTTGTCTCTCGGATTAGGTGAGATAGAAAACACTGTTACATTATTTTTTGCTAGTACTTTAAGTACTGGTTCAATTTCAATCCTAAATTTAGCTCTTCAATTAATGTATCTTCCTAGTCGCATTTTTGGAACCACAATTGGCCAAGCATCTCTACCTATTCTTTCGAAGAATATTGCTAGAAATGAACTTTCTCAATTTAGAAATACTGTACATCGAATTATGATTCAAAGTTTATTTATTGCTTTGCCTATCTCAGTTTTAATATTGGTTCAACGTCTAGCTATAGTTCGTATTCTTTTTGGATCAAGACAATTTCCTTGGGAAGCAACTTTACTTACTGCAAAAACTTTAGCATTCTTAACCCCAGCTATTTTTTCTCAAGCTATTATTCAGATATTAATTCGTTCTTTTTATGCTCTTCATAATACCAAAGTCCCATTCTACATATCTCTCGTATCTTTATTTCTAAATGTTACTTTGAGTTATTTTTTAATCAATTTCACCGACTTGGAAGTTGTCGGATTAGCTATCAGTTCATCAATAGGTAATATAGTCCAATTAATTGGACTTCTTTTCATGTTTATTAAAATTGTTGATGGTTTTGATTGGATTACAGTCACAAAAAAGGTTAATAAAATTTTAGTCTCATCTTTGATTCTTGGCATTACCACTTGGATTTCTATTAAATTTCTAGATCTATTTGTCTTAGATACCAGTAAAACTGTTGCTGTTGTAACTATTTTTTCTTTATCTAGTTTAGTTGGTACTTTTTGTTATATTTTATCTGCCAAAATTCTTCATATTGAAGAGATTAAAGACTATCAAGTCTATCTTTTAAAATTGAAACGTTTCCTTTTAAACAAATAGTTGTATATACTTTATATATGGCTGTTAAAAAAGAAATATCTCTTCTTCCTGAAGCAGAAAATCCTAATTCTTTTGCTGCCGTTTTTTTTAAATGGCTGACAACCGTTGGTCGTTGGATAATCGTAATAACTGAACTTATAGTCATTCTAGCTTTCATTTCTCGTTTTTGGCTTGATAGAAAAAATTCCGATCTATCAGAAATAGTACGTCAACAACAATCGATTCTTGAAAGTACTAAATATTTTGAATCAGAATACACTTCTTTCCAAGAAAGATTGTCAAATATAAAAGAAGCCTATGCTAGTCAACCGAAATATGATAAATATTTACTCTCGTTAATCAAAAGTACTCCTCAAGATTTGGTCTATGATACTATTTCAACTCAAAAAAATTCCAACAATGAAATTATTACTACCGCTTCTCTTATTTCTTCAAATGAAGAATCTATTGTTAATTTCGTTAGTAATTTAATGTTAAATCCAGATATTAAAACAGTAGAAATAAATAAGATTGAAAAGAAACCAAAAGAAAATAATTATACAGTTATGATATCCCTTGTTTTTAATTCAAAGAATCAAAAATATGAAACAAAATGATACTTTAGATCGAATCAGACCATTGTACCAATACCTGCGAAGACAAGCTGAAAATAAAAAAGCAGCTAAATATTTTGAAGTAGCCGGTACTTTTATCTTTATTACTTTTTTCTTATTTTTGGCCATCAAACCAACTGCTTTGGCTATTTCTTCTCTTGTAGGAGAAATAAAATCAAAAGAACTTGCTAATCAAAAAATGAAAGCTAGAATTAATAGTATTATTCAAGCCCAAGATTCGTTTGCCCAAGCTCAAGAAAAATATTCCATTTTAGAATCAGGTTTTCCTAGTAATCCAAACTTTTATCAAGCTGCCGTAAATTTTTCTACTATAGCCAAAAATTCTTCTTTAAAAATTAATCAATTAGAATTTGATTTATCCCAAGAAGATGAAAAAGACAAAAAAGATTCTCAAATAAAAACTTTTAAAATAGATTTTTCTTCAACAGGCCAATATCAATCAGCTATTTCTTTTATTCAGGAATTACTTAACAACCGTCGCTTAGTCAATATTTCTTCTATTCAATTTAGTCAACTAAAAGATAGTAATACTATAACTGGTTCTAGTATTATTAATATAAATCTAGATGCTGACATACCTTATTCACCAATAGAATCAAAATGAAAAAAACTAAGTTATCTACATATTTTGTTTTTATCGCTTTTTTTACTTTGATCACTATTTTAGTGACTATTATTCAAAAAAGTTATTCCAATCTTATTGATCCTATTAATAAAGTTGCTAATATTTCATATAATAAAACTATCAACCCTCAATTAGATTTGGATATTATCCAAGATATTGAAAAAAAACCAATTAATTTTGATGAAACTAGTCTATTTTATAAAAATTCAGACCAAGAGGCTACAGCTTCTTCAATAACACCGTGAAACAACCAAAAAGAATTCCTACTATCTTTGGACTCATGCTTTTATTGGCAGCTGTTTTTGGTGGTGTAATTTTAACCAGTAAAAAATCTAGTTTTGGTTCAAAAGCTGGTGGAAGTTGTGAGCCAATTAATCCTCAAATTACTAATATTACTTACAAATCAGTTTCTATTTCTTTTACTACTAGTAGTGAATGTCAAACTAGTATTAATATTAATAATCAACTATTTAAAAACGATTCTTCCAGTAAAACTCACTATTTTGAAATTAATTCTTTAAAAGAAAACTCAGATTATATTTTTTCAATTATTAGCGGTGGTAATACTTATTCTTCTTCTAGTTATCAAATTAGTACTGCCCAAAAACCAACTACTGAAACAACTTCTTCAAATTTAGCCTGGGGTAAGGTATTAAATGGTAATGGCTCGCCAGCCGAAAAAGCCATTGTTTATCTAAATATTCCTGGTGCTGCTCCATTATCAGCTATAACTACTACTTCAGGAAATTGGAATATTCCTTTATCCACCAGTTTTAATGATAATAAAACCAATTGGTTTACTCCACCTGCTAATATAGAAGAAAATATTTATGTTTTAGCTAGTGACCAATCTATTACTCAGGTAGTTAGTAACACTTCTAGTAATAATCCTGTAGCAGATATTATTATTGGCCAAAATAATTTAAATAGTCCTGTAGTTAATACTAACCAAATAGGTTCATTACCAGATGCTGGTAGTAATATTAACCTTGATAAAAAATTAGATGTTACTAATCCTTCAAATAATGAAACTATTTCTACAAAAAAACCAGAATTTTTTGGATCAGCGCCTGCAGATACTGAAATAACCATAGAAGTCCATTCAGCAGAACTTATTGCCGGTCAAACTGTATCTGATGAAAATGGAACATGGGAATGGTCTGTACCAAAAGATCTTACACCAGGAGAACATACTATTACTGTTACTGCTAAAAATAAAACTACTGGTTTAATAGAAACTATCACCAGAAGCTTTATAGTTCTAGCAGCAGAAAATGATACTAATTTTACTGCTTCATCGTCAGCTACTACTCCTACACCAACCATCGCTCCTACTAATACTCCCACGCCAACTCCAACAACTGTTGTTAAAGTTGAAAACCCAGACACAAGTTCAGGAGTTCCAACAACCGGAGCTGTGTTACCCACCTTAGTTATGATTATTTCAGCAATAACTTTTATTGCTATTGGTTTGGTTTTTTATTCCAAAAACTAATTTCAGTCGGTTTTTTTGGTATCATACATTATGTCGGTTTTTAGTAGTAAATTGAAATACATTATAGAATCGCTTAGGCCAATTCAATGGATTAAGAATTTAAGTCTTTTTGCTGCTCTAATTTTAAATGGTCAGCTAATCAACATTCCTTTATTTTCAAAAAATATTCTTGCTTTTATTACTTTTTGTCTTTTATCTTCATCTTCATACTTAATCAATGATCTCTTAGATCTAAAAAAAGATCGTCTTCATCCTGTCAAAAAAAATCGTCCACTAGCTCGTGGTGCTATCACTCAAACTGATGCTCTTTTTGTTTCTTTTTTACTTTTATTTATTGGACTTTTTATTTCATTATTTATCAACACAGCTTTTTTTGTTATCTCTTTAGTTTTTATACTTCTACAATATAGTTATTCATTTTTAATTAAAAAGAAAGCTGTTTTAGATATTATTGGTATTGCTTTTTTCTTTACCATCAGAGCGTATGCTGGTGAAATCGCTACTGGTTATCACTTACCAATTTGGATGATGTTAGCTGTTATTTTTCTATCACTATTTTTGGCTAGTGGCAAAAGGCGAAGTGAACTTGGTGGCACTGGAGTTTTAACTAGAAGTGCTTTAGCTGGTTATGGAAAAAATTTGTTGAATTTTTATACCACCATGTTTGCGGTTTGTACTTTAATTGCTTATTCTATGTTTACTTTTTTTGCTGAAAAAATTGGTTTTGAGGGTGTTATCCATAATTTTTTACTAGATTATTTTCCAGGGGCATTGGATAGAAAATGGTATATGATCACTATCATCCCGGTTATCTTTGGCATTATGCGTTACGGTCAAATAATTTTTGAAATGCAGGAAGGGGAAAGACCAGAAAGAGTTATTGCTACTGATATACCTCTTTTGTTATCAGTTTTTCTTTGGGGATTACTGATGATTGGAATTATCTATGTTATCTAAGTCTCCTTTTTTGTTTGGGGCAATTTTAATTGTAATTACTATTTTTACTCGATTTTATAATCTCAATTGGGGTAGTGGTTATTATTTTCATCCAGATGAAAATAATATGGCTTTATCTGTTGAACAAATGAGTCCAAAAAATCTCAATCCAAATTTTTTTGCTTATGGTCAATTTCCCTTATTTTTAACTTTTTTTACCACTCCCAAACATCAATTTTCTACAATAATTTTAACTCTTCGATTTTGGTCGGCCGTTTTTTCTTCTTTTTCTGTTTTGTTTTTTTATTTAATAATTCGTCAATTTATTAAAAATTCAAAAATAATATTTTTTTCGGTTTTACTTTTTATATTTACTCCTGGGTATATTCAATCAGCTCATTTTGGGACTACTGAATCAATTCTAATTTTTGTTTTTTTAATTAATATTTACCTTTCTCTAAAATTTTTAAAACAACCAAAATCAATTTATTTTGTTTTATCATCATTGGTTTCTGGTATTGGTTTAGCTACCAAAATTTCCTCTCTTATTTTAGTTTCTCCAATTTTATTAAGTTTATTTTTTTCTTTATTAAAAGATAAAAAAATTTTTAGATTTATTTTTTCTATATTTTTGTTCTCATCTTTAACTTTTTTAATTGGTTATATTTTTTCTCCTTATAGTCTCTTAAATTTCTCAGAATTTAAATTATCTATGATTTACGAAATCGGAGTTGCCAATGGTAGCATTCCTGTTTTTTATACTCGTCAATTTTTGAATACTATTCCCTATCTTTTTCAATTTAAAAATATTTTTCCTTACACCAACGGTTTACCTATCTTATTTTGTTCCTTGATTAGTATTTATCTCATTTTTAAATCTTTTTTTATAAATCAGAAATTAAACCTTAAATTATTATTAGTTTTAATTCCTTGTTTAGTTTTTTTTCTCTATCAGGGACAACTTTTTGTTAAATGGACTCGTTTTATGGCTCCAATATTTTTTATATTTCCTTTTTTAGCTGCCTTATTTTTAAATAAAATAAAAAATAATATATTAATATTTTTAATAACTATAATTTGTATAGTTCCAGGAATTATCTTTCTTCAAAGATATTTTATTTCAGATATTCGAGTTCAAGCTTCAGAATGGATTAATCAAAATATTCCGAGACAATCAAAAGTTCTCTCTGAATCTGGTAATGTTATCAATTTACCGCTTGGTCAAAATAATTTAGAAGTTAATAATTTTGATTTCTATCAACTAGATGAAAATTTAGATAATCAAAATAAACTTAATTCATTAATAAAAACCAGTGATTATATTTTTGTTCCTTCCCGTCGGGTTTTTAAAAATCAATCAAACCCAGAATTTCCTACAAGTCAACAATATTATCAAAATTTATTTTCTAAAAGACTAAATTTTTCTTTAATAAAAACATTTTCATTCAAAAATAGTTTTTTGTTAGATCCAGAGAATGCTGAAGAAACCTGGACGGTTTTTGATAACCCCACAATTAGAATTTTTAAAAAAAATATTGATGAAAAATAAAAAAAACTTGTGGTGTTTAATTTTAATAATTATCATTGGTTTTTTATTTCGAATAATTGGTTTAAATTGGGATCAAAGTCAACATCTTCATCCAGACGAGAGATTTTTAACCATGGTTTCTTCCACTATTAGTTTGCCTAAAAATATAGGAGAGTATTTCAACACCAACACTTCTAGCTTTAATCCAAATAATAATGGTTTCGATTTCTATGTTTATGGTACTTTCCCTTTATTGATCACCAAAATTTTCGCTCAAATTTTAAATCTAAACTCTTATGATCAAATATTTTTAGTTGGTCGGTTTTTATCAGCTTTTGTTGATACTTTAACTATATTTTTAGTTTTTTTAATTACCAAAAAAATATTTAAAAAATCTAAATCTGCTTTATTAAGTTCATTTTTATATGCCATCTGTATTTTTCCAATTCAGCAATCACATTTCTTTACCGTTGATGCTATTACAGTTTTTCTTTTTACTTTATCCATATATTTACTAATCTCTCAAAAAAGTCTTTTATCAGGTCTTATTTTTGGTATTGCTTTAGCTAGTAAAACTTCAATCGGTATTGTTTTGCCTTTTGTGTTTATATTTCTTTTTTTTCAAAATAAAAATTATCTGCAAAATATTTTAAAATGTTTTTTATTTGGATTATTTTTGTTGATTTCATTTAGAATTTTTCAACCGTACGCCTTTGATGGTCTAATTAAATTATCACCCAAATTTATTAGTAGTATTCACGAAGCTCATCAAATGATCACTGGTGAAATTGATTATCCACCCAACGTTCAATGGAAACACACTCTTCCTTTTATACATTCTCTTGGTAATTTATTTTTCGCGGGCTTTGGTCCAATTAATTTTTTATTATTTATTTTTGCTATCTTTAAATTTTTAAAAATCAGAAACAAATTTAAGAACTGGCCAGCGATATTTTTATTGACTATTATCTTTATTATTTTCATCTATCATGCTTCTCTACTGGCTCAATATATGAGATATTTTTACCCAATTTATCCATTTCTTATGGTTTTTTGTGGTTTAACTATTCAATTAATAAATAAAAAATTATTAAAAATGATTTTGTTTTTTAATTTATTAATTGTCTTAGCTTTTATAAACATCTATCTTTTTCCACACACTCGTTATCAAGCTTCTGAATATATTTGTAATAATATAGATGTTAATAAAACTTTATCTAGCGAGATTTGGGATGACTCTTTACCGTTGAATTCTTCTTCGTGCCTCTCCAAAATATATCAGCATCAAGATTTGGCTTTGTATGATTCAGAATCTACTCAAAAATGGCAAAAAATTAATCAACAATTAAACAAAATTGATTATTTAGTTCTATCATCAAATCGTCTTTGGGGATCAATTCCAAAAAGTTCTAATAAATATTCGCTTACCACTTCTTTTTATCAAAACCTTTTTGATAAAAAAACTAAGTTTAAGTTGATCAAAAGAATTTATTCTTATCCAGGATTTTATTTGCCTTTTATAAAAAAATGTTTTTTGATTGGTCCTACTAATTATCCTTATAAAAATTTAAAAAATAATTTTTTTGAAATAGATAACAATTGTTCATTCCCTGGTGTTTATTTTCGGGATGATCTTTCGCAAGAATCATTTACAGTTTATGATCACCCTCAAGTTATTATCTTTAGTCGTTTATAATAGACTATATGAAAATAACTGACTTTAAAATTTTATTTTGGCAACCAAAAACAGATTGGTTCAAATTACTTTCTTCAAAAAAATATGGCCATTCATTTTTATTAGTTATCAACTATTGTCTTTGGATATTCCTTTTTTATATTTCTTATCTTTTAATAAAAATTGACATTAATATTTTTTGGCAATTATTTTTAGCTACAGTCATTAGTGAAATAGTGGAAAAAATATTAAAATCTAAAGAATTTTGGCCTCGACCACTTCATTTACGTAAAAATGTCTTACCAAAGGGAATTCTTAAAAATTGGTATCTAAAAGGTAGTTTTCCTTCTGGGCATGCTATTAAAGTCTTCTTTTTTTTAGTGTTAATTGTTAACACTGTAATCAATTTTCCACTTTGGCTTTTTATATTAATTACTTCTATCTTGTTGATTTCTAGAGTTATTTTAGGACTTCATTATCCTATAGATATGATCGGAGGAATCTTGATTGGATTAGTAATTGGATACATAGTTTCTCAAATCGTTTTTCCAAAATTTATGTTAGATCTTGTCCAACCAATTTTTAACTTTATCTTTTTAATAAAATAACATTCTATGTTTTCTGATTTTCAATTTATTTTTCTATGGTGGTTAACAATTTTTATTCTTGGTTTGTTTTCATTTCCTTTAATTTTTTTAATTTTTAAAAAATTTTTTGATCGGGGATTTATCTTTTCTAAAATATTTACCCCAATTATCCTTTGTTTTTTTCTATTACTCTTTGGTGTTTTAAAAATTTTACCTTTTTCTTTTACTTCAATTTGTATTTTGTTGGCCATTTTACTTCTAGTTGATGTTTTACTTTTGCGTCAAAATAAAAATTATTTTAATTTTTTTGAATTTTTAAAGTCAAATTATAAAATAATTTTATTTGAAGAAGTTTTGTTTTTTATTATTTTAACTGTTTGGTCGTTCGTTCGTGGATTTACTCCTAGTATTGAAGGTTTGGAAAAATATATGGATTGGGGTTTTATTAATTCAATTCTAAGAAGTGATTATTTACCTCCGCAAGACATGTGGTTTGCCAATTCCACTATCAATTATTATTACTATGGACATCTAATTTTTGCCTTAATTACTAAAATCTCTACTATTAATTCAGCTATTACTTACAACCTATCTATCGCTACCGTTTGTGCCTTAACTTTTGTTTCTACTTTTTCTTTAGCCGGAAATTTAGTTTTTTCTTTTATTAAAAAAATAGATTTCAAAAAGATTATTTTGGCCGGTTTGATTTCTGCTATTTTATTAACTTTTGGTGGCAATTTGCATACCGTTTACAAACTTAGCCAAAATCAATTAAACGGTCAAAAAGTTGATAGTTATTGGTATCCCGACGCCACTCGATTTATTGGTTTTGATCCCCAAACTAATAATAAAACTATTCATGAATTTCCACTTTATAGTTTTGTGGTGGCTGACCTTCATGGTCATATGAATGATATTCCTATCGTTTTATTTTTTATGGCATTTTTGTTTAGTTCATTATTGTCTACCAATAAAAAACTTTTTGATTGGTTTTTTATTATTTTTTCTGGTTTTCTTTTATCAACTCAATACATGACCAACGCTTGGGATTTTGCTATTTATGGAATTTTATTGGCTATTTTTACTTTTCTAAAAAATTACCAAACCGATCAAAAAACTTTTTTTTACAAAACTATTTTAACTGGAGTTCTAATTATTATTAGTTGGTATATTTTTTCATTACCTTTCTCTGCCAACTTCACTCCCATGACTCAAGGGATTAAACTTGTTGATTCTCATTCCATTTTTTATCAAATATTAATTCTCTATGGTGGTTTTTGGTTAATTTGTTTGCCTTTCTATGTTTATCTTTGTTTTACAAAAAAAATTTCTACATCAGATATTTTTGTTGTCAGTTTAATTTTAACTGCCACTATTTTAGTTTTAATTCCAGAATTTATTTATCTCAAAGATATTTATATTTATGAACATCGTCGTGCCAACACTATGTTTAAACTTACTTATCAGGCATTTATTATGTATTCACTTTCCTCGGGGTTTATTCTTATTCGTTTATCTCAAATTAAATCTAAAATATTAAATTTAATATTTAAAATAATATTTTCAATTATTTTAGTTTCACATTTAATTTATCCCTATTTTGCTATTAAATCATTTTATTCATTTAAAAAATATGAAGGTTTAAATGGTTTAAATTATCTAAAAAGTTTATATCCAGATAATTTTAAAGCCATAAACTGGATGAATCAAAACATTTCTGGTCAACCAATAATTCTCGAAGCGTCCGGAGATAGTTATACAACCTTTAATCAAGTATCAGTCGCCACTGGTTTACCCACAGTTGAGGGTTGGATAGTTCATGAGTGGTTATGGCGTGGTGGTTACGATCAACCCGCTCTCCGTCAACAGGAAGTTGAAAAAGTTTATAAATCCTCAGATCTAGATGAGATTAAATCTATATTAGATAAATATCAGGTTAAATATATTTTTGTTGGTGATAAAGAATACGAAAAATATGATCAAATCGATATTCATAAATTTGAAAAGTTAAGTGCTAAAGTTATTTTTCAGTCTGGTAAAACTTATCTTTTCCAACTATAGTAAATCTACATGTCTGATATTTTAGAAGGTTTAAATCCAGCCCAACGTGAAGCGGTAACTCATCAGGGTTCTCCATTATTGATTTTAGCTGGAGCCGGGTCTGGTAAAACTCGAGTTTTAACTCATCGAGCTGCCTATTTTATTGAAAAAAAATTAATTAAACCAGAACAAATTTTACTTCTAACTTTTACCAACAAAGCTGCCGAAGAAATGAAGACACGTCTTCAAAAGCTTATTCCTACGACCTACGATCTACAATCTAAAAACTTTTTTGCTGGTACATTTCATTCATTTTGTTGCAAAGTTTTGCGAACCGATGGATCCCATATTGGGGTTCCAAATAATTTTGTTATTTACGACACTGACGATCAAGAAGCTTTGGTAAAAAATTCTCTTTATGATTTAAATCTCACTCCAAAAGAATTTAAACCCTCTAGTGTTTTATATTTTATAGAGGCTGCCAAAAATACTTTTCAAAGTCCCAAAGATATGTTGGCCCAAGCTCATGGTTTTTGGCAAGAATATGCCAGTAAAATTTATCAGGTCTATCAAAAAAAGATGACCGAGTTTAATGCTCTCGATTTTAATGATCTTCTTTTTAAAACTGTTGAATTGTTTATTGAACATCCAGATATTTTAGAAAAATATCAAGATAAATATCGCTTTATTTTAGTTGACGAATATCAAGATACCAATCAAATTCAATATTTACTTACCAAACTTTTGGCCAAAAAATATCAACAAATAACTGCTGTCGGTGATGCTTCACAATCAATTTACGGTTGGCGTGGAGCCGATTTTAAAAATCTTATGAATTTAGTTAATGATTTTAAGGATACTAAGATAATTAATCTAGAACAAAATTATCGTTCTACCCAGATCATTCTTGATGCTGCCAATTCTGTAATCTCCAAAAACAATTCTCATCCAGTCTTAAAACTTTTTACTCAAAAAACATCCACTGATAAAATTAAACTTTTTGAAGCTCAATCAGAAATTGCTGAAGCTGAATTTATTGCTCAAAAAATAAAATTTATTTTTGATAATCAAAAAATTCCATACCGTCAAATTGCTGTTCTTTATCGAATGAATGCCCAATCTCGGGTTATTGAAGAAGCATTTTTAAAGTATGGTATTCCCTATGTTTTAATTGGTGGCACTCGATTTTATGAGAGAGCTGAAGTTAAAGATATTTTAGCCATGTTGCGTTTTGCTGTTAATCGAGTCGACAAAATTTCTTCCGATCGTTTGAGTAAAATTTTTGGTAAACGACGAATGGCCACTTTTTTGGATCACATTAAAGATATTGATATTAAACACTTAAATTCCAGTCAAATTTTAGAATCTATCGTTACCGGATCTGGTTATCTTGATCGATTTGATCCCAAAGATGAAGACGATCAAAAACGAATAGAAAATATTAAAGAATTAAAATCTGTTGCTGCCAATTTTCCTCAAATTCAAGATTTTTTAGAAAATATTTCCTTAGTTCAACAGGAATATTCTTTACAAGAAAAAAATAAGAAAAAAGAAAATCGTGATGGAGTTAGGCTTATGACTCTTCATGGAGCCAAAGGACTAGAGTTTGAAGTAGTTTTTTTGGTTGGTTTTGAAGAGGGGATTTTACCTCATTCCAGATGTCTAGTTGATGAAGCTGAAGTTGAAGAAGAACGTCGACTTTGTTATGTCGGTATTACTCGTGCTAAAGATTACCTTTATATTACTTATGCCAGTCAACGTTTATATTTTGGTAAAAGTTCCTTAAACGAACCCAGTCGCTTTTTGGCTGACATCCCTGCCGATTTGGTAGAATTAGAAGAGAACACTGAAATTATTCGTGATTATCGTCACAAAAAACCC
>CAZLAG010000013.1:0-13623 GCA_964557475.1 uncultured Gammaproteobacteria bacterium | reverse complement strand
TAGAGCATTGGTTTGCGGAACCAAAGGTTAGAGGTTCGATCCCTCCCGGGTACACTTTTTATTGGAGGGTTGGCCGAGTGGTTTATGGCGCACGCCTCGAAAGCGTGTGGGCGAAAGTCCGCAGAGGTTCAAATCCTCTACCCTCCGCCAGAATCGAAGCATCTTTGTTTTACTGTGTAGTAACACTATCTCGTTTCGGATATGAAACTTACTGATTGATGGAGTTTATTAGATCCACTAGAATAAATTTGTGGGAAGTGAAATTAAACACCCTAAAAATAGGTTTTTGTTGAATTTTTTTGATTATTCACTGATTATTGGTAGTATTTTTTTGATTTTTGTTTTTAGTTATCTGTCTTTTTGGTTAAAAAATAGACAACAAGTCGTTAATAAAAATAAATTAAATTTACCTGAACCGACACCTACATTAATAGCTGAAAAAATAAAAGAATCGACAATATCAGTAATAGAAGAAAATAAACCTGAATACAACAAAGCTACTCTACAAGATTTTACAGCTAAAGATTGTGCACAATTACCCGTTTGTATATATGGTGGCGATGATTGTGATACCAATGGTTCTACTGTCACCTTGACTGATGCTCGTGATGGTAAAAAATATAAAGTTAGGAGATTTCAAAAACGTGTTTCTCCAGCTGAAGTAGGAGAAGGAGAATGTTGGATGATTAACAATCTTGATTACGAGTATGAAGATTCTGTTGATGCTGGTGATAACTACGGAAAATTTTATTCAAATGAAGGATTAGAAAATCTTTGTCCTATTGGTTGGAAAATTTATGACTATGATTATAGTCCGATGGATACAATTAATTCCGTAGATTTTATTTTTTCTCCAAAATATTTTAATGCTATGTTGACTGGAATGGTTGATAGTGAAAATAAATTACATAGTCAGGGAAAAGTAGGTTATTTGTGGGGCACAAAAACTGCTTATGCTTTTAACAAGGATGGTATTTTGAATTATAATTCGAACTATCCAGAAAGGATGAGTAATTCTCCATTTTTTAGTAGTTTATCTAGTGTTTGTAGTGATTCTATAGTAATAGATAATAAATACCCAATTCGTTGTTATCAAAATTTTGAATATGAGTAAAAAATATTTTTTAAAACTAATATTTTTGTTTTGTTTTTTTTGGTTTCTTTTACCTTTTCCAATAAGAGCTGATGGAGACGCTCCTTTACCAGTAAAAGCATTTTTGAAAATTATTAATGTCCCAGAAACAAAAAATCTGACCGTAGAACTACTAAATTTAGATTCAAATTTTTATATAAAAAAGGAAAACTTAATTAAATTTCACAAATATGATTATACTGGTATTACCCAATGGACAGGAGAAACTCATGAAAAAATATTATCTTGTGAAGGGATTATGGAAGATAATCCACGTGATTTGTTTGTTGCTTACAGAAACTTAGGTACTTATAATTTTGATCGAAATGGCAGTGAGTTATCTTTAATTTTTTATTTGTATAATTGTTCTTATAATAGTGATAAATATATTGCTAGAATAAAAAAAGACGATCAAATTATTGATTCTTTCCCTTTTTCTTTGACTAATGCTTGTTATAAGGGTGGAAATACTCCAAAAGAAATTACTATTAATTTTGATGATTTAAATAGACAAAAACAATTAACCAATGAGAATCCAAACAAAAGTATTGATGTTGAATTAGATTGGAAAGAAGAGGAAAAAAATCGTTTAGATAGTTTGAAAAACTATGGAGGGGATTATATACCTAATGCTTTTAAGAATGCCAACGAACCGTATTATGGTTTAAATATTGAAACTGGTGATAATGAGCTTCAAGAACATAAAATATTTGTCAAAAAATCAAATATTCTAGTAACTCCAAGACAATTTTCTAATAAACTATTAATAACACCAATTCAGACTAGAACATTAACTCCAACTATCATTCAAAAAGACACACTTTTTAAAACAATTACTGAAGAACCAAAACCTTTAAAAAATAATGAAAAAGTTGAAAATATAGATTTAACAAAATTACCATTTAAATCAATTTTAAAAACAGGATTTTTGGCGATTCTTTTTACTCTTGGGATAGAACTATTAATTGCTTTCTTAATGAAAATTAAGAATTATAAAATTATTTTTTGGGTAAATCTTTTAACTCAATTTTGTTTACAAACTGTAATGTTTGTAATTTGGTACTTTTGGTATAGTTTTTATGGTTGGCAACTTTTAGCAGTTTTAGAAATTATAATTTTCATTAGTGAATTTGTTTTGTATTTTAAATTGATTAAAAAAATAAACCCGAGAAAGTTGTTGATTTATACAATTATTGCTAATTTATTGTCTTTGGCTTCATCACCAATTATTGCTTGGTTAGGTTTGATGGTTAATTAATCTAGTAAGTTCAAACCTAAATAGAAATATTTATCTTTTGATGGCGGTGAGGATTTTGGTGGTAGCACTACTAACAGAAATATCACTGACAACAGAGACTTCTTCAGCTAAATGGTTTAATCCTTGGTCAAAAACAGATTGGTCAGCATAAGAAAGTTTGGTCTCTTTTTTTAATTTTTGAAGATGAATTAAAAGTTTTACTGTCTTTTCTGGTTCATTTAAATAAAGAATATCTTTGTAAGCATTATTATTATTAATTCGATTATTAACTGACTTAGGCAACTCCATTTCTACTTCAGAAGATAATTTTTTTAATAGATTTTTTACCTCTAATGGGCTAAGTAATGGTCGAATTCGAGCCATAGAAAGATTAATTAAAGGAATAGAATTAAGACAATTATGATGATTATTGTTTTGATTTAGGGGTTGATAAAAAATTTTATCATCTTCAATTTTGACAATAGTATGCACTTGATTAGAATCAATAATTAAATCACCGACATTAAATTTTGACGTTACCATTGTATCCCCTTTTACAAAAAAATTAATTACTCAAAATCGATAGTAAAAATCCGCTATGATTAGTGTATAAACATTGTAGCATTTTTAGGTATAATTTGCTAATGAAACAAATATTTTACGCGACCAATAATCCAGGAAAAAAATTTGAAGTTGGAAGACAATTAAAATCTGCTGGTATAGAAATCGTAACTCCGATAGATCTTGGAATAGATATTGATGTTGAAGAAAATGGAAATACATTGGAAGAAAATGCAATTTTAAAGGTAAAAGGTTATAGAAATTTAGTTAAAGATAAAATTATTTTGGCTGATGATACTGGTTTAGAAATTGATGCTTTGAATGGTGAACCTGGAATTCATGTGAGAAGATGGAAAGATGGTAAAACTCGAATGAGTGATCAAGAATGCATTGATTATTGTATAGAAAGAATGAGTGGAATCCCAAAAGAAAATCGAGGTGCCCAATTTAGAACAGTATTAGCATTAAGTTTTTCTGATAAGGAGATAGAATTATTTGATGGAATTTTGAGAGGTTATATTTTAGAAAAACCATCAATCTTAAGAGTAGAAGGCTTTCCTTTTGAATCATTATTTATGACTAATGCGGATACTTTGTTGGGTGATGATAGACAAATACCAGTTGAAGAGAGGAATGGTAGATTGAATCATCGAGAAAGAGCAATTGATAAAGTGATTAAGAGATTAGAAAAGGATATATTTTAGGTAAAAGATAAAGACTACCAGTGATGACTACAGATTGTTTAGTTTTTTTGGCTAATAAATAGGCTGATTTTGGGGTTAAAGCAATTTGGTAATTATCAAAATTTAATCTATTAAGTAGAGTAATAATACTTGAAGCTGATTGAGAAATTTGGGCCATATCTTGAAATTTAATATTGAAGGAAGTTAAAATAATTTTTTGAGCTAGAGGAATAATTGATCTAATCATTTTGGGAAAATCATGTCTTTGTTTAAAAGCGATTATAAAAACAAATTTTTGATGAGGATAAGCTTTTTTTAAACTAGAAATTAGACTTCTCATTTTTTGTGGATTGTGAGCACCGTCGAGGATAAAAAATTGATCTTCTTTTTGATAAATATCGACTCGACCAAAAAAATGAGTGAATAAAAATGTATTTTTAATTTGATTAATATCTAATTTAAAGTTGTCTCTGATAGATAAAAATTTTAAAACAGCTAAACTTAGGGCACTATTTTCAACTTGATAAAGACCAATAGTATTTAAACAAAGTTTATTAATATTTAAATCCTGATAATCAAAATCATAAATAATATTTTGGTTTTTAAACTTAATGTTTTTGAAATTAATTTTTGGGGAAATATAGTTAATTTGAGTTTGTTTTTTTGAAGCACTGTTATCTAATACTTTTTGGGCTTGGGGTAGTTGTTTTGCAGAAAAAACAGGATTATGGGGATGAATAATACCGGCTTTTTGAAAAGCAATTGATGCTAGGTTAGGGCCAAGAATGGCAGTATGATCAAGACCAAGCTTGGTAATAACGACAACTTGGTTTAAAGAAGTAATAGTGTTGGTGCCATCCATTAGACCACCAAGACCAGTTTCAACTATCACATAATCAACTTTTTTTTGATAAAAAATATAAAAAGAAAGAGTAATTAAAATTTCAAAAAAAGTAGGACGACCAAAATTGGTTGATTTTATTTTTTCGATAACTGGAATAATTTGATTGAGATAAAAAACGAATTCTTTTTTAGAAATAAGCTGATTATTGATTTGAAAGCGTTCTCTAATATCTAAAAGATGAGGTGAAAGAGTTAACCCAACTTTAAAACCGTGATTTATTAAAAGAGAACTAATATAAAAGGCTGTTGAACCTTTACCAGAAGTACCGGCTAAGTGAATAGCCTTTATTTTATTTTGAGGATCGTCTAATAATTTTAAAATTTCGGCTTGTCGTTTTAAACCCAAATCCCCCGGAAAACGATTTTCATTTTTTGGAATAAAATGACGAAGATAAGATATAGCTTGATTATAGGTTTTAATCACTTTTATTAAGCCATTTAATCCCTAAATAAACAAAAGGAGTAGAAATGGTGGACATACTAACTTTAAGTAACCAATATGGAAGAATAATTCCTAATAGAAAATGAAAATTATCAATTGGGCTTTTGTTTAAAGAATAAAAGGCAATTATCATAAAAACTACCGTATCTAAGAAGGTGGCTAAAATATTGGAAAGATTGTTACGAACCCAAAGTTTTTGATTTTTTAATTTTTGTTTTAGTCGCCAAAAAATATTAACATCAGCAAAATTGGAAGCAGCCATAGCAATAAGACTAGCGATAGAAATTCGAATCGATTGAGAAAAAATAATTTTATAAGCTTCATTAGTAGAAGCATAGCGAGATGATGGTGGTAAAACGACGGCTAAAGCTGCTAGTAGAATTAAGAAGAAAACTAGCAAAATAGAAATTCGAGCTAAATTTTTGGCTCGTTTAATTCCAAAAACTTCAATAAAAACATCGTTAATAGAAAAAATCCAAGGAATTAAAAGCATACCAATAGAACCAGTCAAATTAAAATTAAATATTTTAAACAAAGGAAATGATTTTGAACCCATGAGTTCGGCAGTGATAATACAAAAAACATAAAGACCGACTAAGACATCGGATTTGAATTCGACTGATTTATTTGGCGACAACATAAGCCATATTTTACACTAAAAAACCAATTTAGTAATTTACTTCTATGATTAGTGGTAAATGATCAGAAACTTCATTATAAGGAACGGCAAAATAGGTGACTTTTAATTCTGGGCTAATAAAGAGATGGTCGGCAAAATATTGTTTACTGTCGGGATATTGTTGCCAAGATAATTGATTGCGAGTATTCCCTATTTTAAATTCTTTTATTAAAGATCTAAATCCATTTTCTTCAAATATTTGAGTACTTTTAATATCTTTATCTAAATTAAAATCGCCACCAATAATTTTGGGACCATCAATATTTTTAAGAGAATTAATTATTAGTTCTGATTGAGTAAGACGATCTGAATTGTCTTGTTTATCTCCTGGCCAAGGGAAACCATGAAAATTACAAATATTAAAAATATTATTATTTTTATCTTTAATTTGAGTTAAAAGTCCAAGGCCAATATTTTCTTCTTTTTGACCAATAATTTGAGTTTGAATAACTGAAATATTTTTTTTAATAAAAGTAGCGTTAACCATAATATTATTTTGATCAAGTGGTTTTTGACAAGTAAAGAGTTGGTATTGAGAAGAAAGATATTCTTTACAAAAAATATCAACATTATAATGGCCGGCTTCTTGAAAACAAAAAACGTCAGTATCGGAAATTTGATCTAATATAAATTTTTTGATTTCAGGTACTTTACCAACTAAAGCATTTAAAAAAACTATTTTCATAACTTCTTTTTAACAAGACTGATAAAATAAGGCAAATGCCAAAGTGTGTGAAAAATAGAAACTAAGGCCATAACGATTCCAAACTCAACATGAAACCAAAGAAAAGGTAAATACCAATTTATGGTTAGTTTTTGATCAATTGAAAAAGCTAAAATAAGACCAAGAAGTCCACTAATTAAAAATGAAATGAGTAAAATAATATTCCAAATACGGCGATGAGTTATTAAACTAATTATTTTTGATTTGACTAAAAATAAACTCAAAAAATAAGCAAAAAAAGTGGTTAAGAATATTAAGAAAAAATGATAGCTATTCATAATTTATTCTAAAGTAATAGCTTGTACAGGACAATTATTGATGGCTAGTTTAAGACTTGAAGAACCAAGATTTTGAGATGAAATAACTGAGGAGATATTACCATTCATTTCAAAATGAGAGGGGTCAATACGAACACACTTACCACAGCCGATACATCGATTGCCGATGATAGAAAGTTTTTGATAGACGGAGGTAATAATATTTTTATCAGTAGAAGTAATTTTAGTAGTTGTCGGTGAATTATTTTTTATGTTTGAATTCTGATTAATGTTTTTACTTTTAATTTGAAAAATGATAAATGCCGAAGATGAAACTAAAACGATAGGTAAAATTATTTTTAATTTATTATTCATATGTAAATATACTATTAATTGAAGCTGAAAATAAACTTAAAAAAAGCCCTGAAATAAATCAGGGCTTAATTTAAATTTAAAACAATTAATTTATAGAAATGGTCTTGCCAGTTAGACTACCATCAGTGCTAGATTCCCCGTCAACAGTAATTTGACTACCAACTTTGAGTTTGGATTTATCACCATCAGTAAGTTGTTTATACGCAGTAGAATCGGAAATTAAAATTAATTTAGAACCACCATTTTGGGTTTTGATAGTAATAGAAGAATCATCAATTTTAGTGATTTCCCCACTGGCGTGATTTTGACTTTGACCCATTTGACCACCGTTTTGGATATTCTGTCGATTGCCATTTCCTCGAGTACCAGAAGCTCTGTCACCCATTTGGAATTGACCATTAATATTTTTAAAATTTGGTTTTTGGTTTTTTTGAAAAAGAGTTCCTAAACCAAAACCAACTCCAAGAGCAATTAGGCTAATAATAATGGTAAAAACAGGACTATTTTTATTGATTTTTTTATCTGATTTAATTTCAGTCATATTTATTTTTAATTTATAAGTTAAAGTATTTTAAAAAAATATACTTAAAAAAAGCTGAAAAATTATTCGTAACGAAGAGCTTCGATCGGTTGAAGACTGGCAGCTTTTTTGGCTGGATACCAACCAAAAATAACACCGATACCGACAGATACAGCAAAGGCTAAAAGAACTGATGAGATTGAAATAGTAAAAGTTGATGAATTAATATTGGCATAACCATAAGCTGTGGCCACCCCAATAATAATTCCTAATATGCCGCCAGAAAAAGTAAGAATTATTGATTCAGTTAAGAATTGAGTAATAATAGTTTTCCTTTTGGCCCCCAACGCTTTTCGAAGACCAATTTCTCGAGTTCTTTCGGTGACAGTAACCAACATAATATTCATAATACCAATACCACCAACAATTAAAGAAATAGCAGCAACACCTGATAAAAGTGAGGTAAAAGTACCAGTAACACTGGTAGCGGTAGAAAGCATTTCTTCAGAAGAACGAATACGAAAGTCAGCACTAGATGGATCACTAATCTTATGGCGAGCTAATAAAAAATAACCAACTTGATTTTGAGCTTGAATAATAACTTCACTGTTGGCAGCTTCAACAGCAATAGAAGTAAGATAACTGACTCCAAACAATTGTTTTTGAGCAGTTGATAATGGAACGTAAAGAGCATCATCAGAACTACTCATGCCAGAAGATCCTTTGGCAACAGTGACTCCAACAATAGTGAAATTTTTTCCATCAATACGAATTGTTTCTCCAATTGGGTTGTAACTTGAACTACCATATAAATCTTCGACGACGCTTGGACCTAAAACAACGACATGAGCAGTAGAATTATAATCACTATCACTGATAAATCGGCCGCCGCTAATTTGAATATTATGAATACTTGAATAGGTTGATTTGACACCGTAAACGCTAGTATTGGTATTACTATCACCAGCAACTATTTGAAGCCGTCCTGAATACTCTGGTGAAATTGATTTAACTGCCGAAAGATTGGCATTTTCAAGAGCTTGGGCATCGGCTAGAGTTAAGGTTTTTTGGATAGATGAACCTCGAACCATACCGGAACTTTGATAACTAGGAGAAATGGTAACTAAATTAGTTCCCAATGAAGTAATTCGATCAGTAACTGATTTTTGACTTGATTGACCAATAGAAATTAGAGCAATAACAGAACCAATACCAATTACTATTCCGAGAATAGCTAATCCAGTTCGCATTTTATTAAGTTTTAAAGTTCGAACACTTTCTTTAATTAATTCCCAAAACTCAATCATGTTTATCTACCTCCTTTTTGATATTAGCCGCAGTAAGACGATGTTTATTGACATTATCACTAACAATTTTGCCATCTCTGATAAAAATAATTCTTTTGGCATGTTGGGCAATATCTGGCTCATGGGTAATCATAACTATAGTGTGACCCTCGTCATTTAATTTTTCAAAAATTGACATGACTTCATCAGCTTGAGATGAAGCAATATTCCCGGTTGGCTCATCAGCTAAGATCATGGCTGGATTTAAAACTAATGATCGAGCAATAGCGACTCGTTGTTGCTGTCCGCCAGAAATTTGATTTGAAGTATGGTGCAGACGATCACCTAATCCAACCATTTTTAAAAGTTTTTCGGCCGTTTTTTCCCTTTCTTCTTTTGGTATACCAGCATAAGCCATGGGCAACATGACATTTTGCAAAGTTGTGGTACGAGGTAAAAGATTAAAAGCTTGAAAAATAAAACCGATTTTTTTGTTTCTTATTTCTGACAACTCATCATCGGAAAGTTTTTCAACATTTTTACCATCAAGAATATATTCTCCTAAGGTCGGTTTATCCAGAGCTCCTAAAATATGCATTAAAGTTGATTTACCAGATCCAGACGGACCCATAATGGCGACAAATTCTCCTTCGTTAATTTCAAAAGATACTTTATCAAGAGCAATAGTCTCAATAATATCTGTTTTGTAAATCTTACTAAGATTTTTAGCAATAATAATTGGTTTTAGTTTAGGCATATTGTTTATAGATTACATACCAGGAGGCATACCACCACCCATACCACCAAAACTACTGTTTGTTCGAGTGCTAGAACTACTTCTATTTGAGCTACTAAAAGCAGAGGTAGTATTGTTGTTGGAATTAGAATCATTACTGACTGATGAAGAAATAATAGTATCACCTTCATTCAACCCAGAAGTGACTACAGTTTGACTATCATTACTACTCCCAACAGTAATGGCGACAGTAGAAACAGTATTATTGTTATAAGTTCTAACAGTAGTAGTACCGTTACTGGCAGTATCAATAGCGGTCGAAGGAATTAATAAAACATCAGATTGAGAATTAATAATAATAGTAGCGGTAACTGACATATTGGTATAAATTTCTTTGTCAGTATCATCGAGTAAAACGACAACAGAATAAGAAGTAACACCAGAAGTACTACTACCAGCAACATCAACTGAAAGAACTTCTCCAGTAAAAGTGGTATCGGAAAAAGCGTCCATAGTAATAATTACCTTTTGACCTGATTTAATTTTGACAATATCAGATTCAGTTAAACTCAAAGTGGCTTGATATTGACCAGTAGGATTAGTAATACTACCAACTGAATGAGAAGTAACAGTTGAAGAATTTTGACTACTATTACTACCAGTAGAAACGGTAATCGAAGTAGATGTATTGGAAATAATAACACCGGCGGCAATACTTAAATTACTAATAGTGCCTGTGGTTGGGGCATAAATTATTGACGAAACTTTTTTGTAATTTTCATAAGATTCACTGGCTTGTTGTTTGGCTTTGGCAACAAAGGCAGCGTAATTATTATATTTGGTTTCATCAGCAGTAAAAGTTTCTTTGGCTTTTTCAAACGTTTTAGTAACAATGGCTTTTTCATTATAGGTATATTCCGCTTTAGTCTTTGGATTCCAGGCTCCAGCAATCATGTCATTGTATTCTTTCTCGGCATCAATAACAGCTTGACGGTCTTGCCACATTTGAATATCGGCACTGGTTTGGTCAGCAATAGCCTGTTTTTCATTTTGAAGCATGGTGGAGTAATTGGCCCAAGCAATAGTTTGATTATTGGTACCATCATCATCTAAAGTTATTTCAGCAATTTTTTGGCCTTTCTTAACAATATCACCATTTTTAACATAGACATTTTTGATAGTGCCGGTAGCTCCAGTAGTAATACTAGTTTTGTTGGATGAAGTAATAGTACCGGTAGCTGAAATAGAAGTGACCAAAGTACCTTTGGTAACGGTGGTAGTTTTGTAGGTAATTTTGGTTTTATTATTTACTTTTGAGTAAATTAAATAACCACTACCTCCTAAAATTACAACTACGATTATTATTTTTATAATTAATGGAAGAGATATAAACTTCTTTTTTAAAAAAGAAAAAAAATTAACAATTAGTTTCATAATCGGAATTTTATTTATTAAAACTGAAGCTTAACTGAAAAGTGGTAGTTGAATAGTGAATGTAGTACCTTTGTTCATCTTACTATCTACTTTTATTTGACCATGGTGAAGCTCGATTATTTGTTTGGCAATAGAAAGACCGAGACCATAACCAGTATCAGAATTTTTAGTGCGAGAATTATTGACCTGATAAAAACGATCAAAAATGTGAGGTAAATCTTTTTGATCAATGCCAATTCCTTGATCAATTATTTTGACTAATAAATTTTTCTTGTCTATAGTAGTAATTAAATTAATTTTGGTTTTATTAGGACTATATTTAATAGCATTATCAATAAAAATTATAAAAAGTTCGACTAATTTTTGATAATTACCACAAACTTTTTGAGAACCAATTTTAGTGATAATTTGAATATTTTTTTGATCAGCTTTGTGTTTTGTTTGAGAAACAGCATCGTTAATAATTTCTTTTATTAAAACCATTTGAGTGGAAGTAAGTTTTTGATTATCAAAACGACTGAGTTCTAAAAGGGAATCAGAAAGATTTTTGAGTTTGTCGGTTTGTTCAATGCCTTGTTGAATAACTTTTTTGGTATCAGTGAGAGTTATTTTTTTATCACGAAGAGAAACTTCAAAAAGAGATTTTAGAGCGGTAAGAGGAGTTTTTAATTCATGAGAAGCATCGGATATAAATCTTTTTTGATCTTCGGTCATTTGTTGAATTGGATTAAGAGTAATGCCTGCTAAAAAATAAGATAAAGAACCAGAAATAACAAGAATAATGCCGTTTATAATAAATAAACTTATTGTAAGACGTTGTTCGGTTTCATTAATTAAGTCATCATCCATAATAATTTTTGGAGGACGTGGAGCTTCGTTGAGGATGTATTGTTTTTCAAAACGATTACGCTGAGAATTGGCAAAACGATTAATTTCAATACTGGTTAATTGGTAAATTAAAGCACTGAAAGAAAAACTAATTACCATGATAATAAGTAGATACCAGGCAGTTAATTTTAATCTAGCTTGTTTAAACATGTATTAGTAAGTAGTAAATAGTTTTTAGCTAATAGCTAATTATATGAATTAATTATCTGAAATTTTATAACCAAAACCACGGATGGTTTTGATTAAAGGTTCTTTACCTTTGAATGGAATATCAATTTTTTGACGAAGATTTCGGATATAAACTTCAACTGTATTAGGAAGAATATCTGATTCATAACTCCAAACATATTGAATAAGTTGATCTTTATTTAAAATTTGGTTAGCGTGACGAAGCAAACACTCTAAAAGTGAAAATTCTTTACTTGAAAGTTGAATATTTTTATTTCCTCTTTTGACTTCATAAGTAACAGCATCGAGAGATAAATCGCCAACTGTTAAAATTTTTCCATTAATTTTTTGAGGGCGACGAGAGAGAGCACGAATACGGGCCAATAATTCTTCAAAGGCAAAAGGTTTGGTTAAATAATCGTCAGCTCCACTATTAAGTCCAATTATTTTATCTTCGAGTTGGCTTTTAGCAGTTAACATTAAAATTGGAGTGTGATTATTTTCTTGACGTAATTTTTTACAAATACTTAAACCATCAAGCCCAGGTAACATTAAATCTAAAAGTATCAAATCGTAATCACCAGATGAAGCTAGGTCGTAACCTTCTAATCCATCAAAAGCAATATCAACAGTGTATTTTTCTTGTTCTAAACCCTTTTTTATAGAGTTGGCAATCAAATGTTCGTCTTCGACGATAAGTATTTTCATAATCTAATTATACTTCCGAAACTGAAAACAAACTGAAAACTATTGAGAATTAGGATGAACAATAAAATCTTTTAAAGTTACAAATTGATCTTTAGTAAAAGATCCATTCTCTAGTGGCATATAAGATGGTTTACTCCCGATATAACTAACTCCAAAGACAGTAGATCTATTTTTACTATAATTTAAAATAATTCCGGTGTGTGGATTAAATCTAAGCTTTCTAGTATCATCAAGATAAACGTGAGTAGAATTAATTTGAATTGAATATTTTTTTTGCTGAACAATATGATTTAAAACAGAATCAGGAGATTTTCCCGATAAAGAAGCTGAATAGATATCGCCTTCACGATCGTTACTTTCAATTGGTTTTCTTAAAAGAAATATAACTTGATCTTCTCCGTCTTTATCAATAAATTTTTTAGGCCCTCGTCCAATATTGATACGATAAGTCTCACTATTTTCATCATAACTTATTGTCCTTAAACTAAAATCTTTTGGTTTTTCAGAATACTCAGTCAAAAAACTAGAAAGAAATTGCAATTCACCAACAACAATATCTCGATCTCTCATGGGTTTATCACCCAATGTTTCATCTGTAGGATAAGAAGATTCATTGTTACTAATTGTGTCTCTAAAAATACCAATTAGCTCTGGGATTTTTGTGTCTAAGATTTGCTTTAATTCTGGATTTTTTAATCTAGGTTCTTGAATGATTGGTGATGATTGTGGAATTTCGCTCATGAGTTATGATAACAAATTTACTAACTTAATTTATGTTAAGATTGGTTATATGAATAAAACACAAGAAAATCTTTTAAAAGCATTTGCTGGTGAGAGCCAAGCCAGAAATAGATATACTACTTTTGCAAAAATGGCTCGAAAACAGAATT